>CAJWKQ010000040.1 GCA_913041895.1 uncultured Verrucomicrobiales bacterium | reverse complement strand
CTTTAAGGCCACGTTTTAACGCTACCCAAAAGTGGCCGAATTCATGAACAAATATTGCAGCACCAAAGAGCAGGAGAACCACTCCCGCTACATAAAAATAATTAAGCAATTCGGCCATATAACAATTTCGGGCTGGGAATATGTCAGAAAACGACTCGAACAGCAATCCGCGAATCAGGGTGATTTAACAGTGTTTCGTACCTGCTTTCGCGACCATGAATCAGCTGATATTATGGCGTCAAGCGACGGGTTTTCTTCTACATTATGTTCATCCATGACTGATGCCACAATCCGGAATATATCAGTAAAGCTAATTTGATTGTTACAAAATGCTTCTACAGCCTCTTCATTAGCTGCATTCAAAACCGCCGGAAGCGTCCCTCCAACATCACCTGCCTTCCTAGCCAAGTTCAAAGAAGGAAATCGCTCGGCATCAGGCTCCTCAAATTCAAGACTGCCGATCTCTGCCAAATTCGTTTGAACACGTTCACTGGTCATACGTTTAGGGTAGGTTAGTGCATACTGAATCGGCAGACACATGTCGGGGGTTGATAATTGTGATATTATCGATCCATCTACAAACTCAACCATCGAATGTATAACACTCTGTGGGTGCACAATTACTTTTACGCGGAACATCTCAATGTCAAAGAGCCATTTCGCTTCAATCATTTCCAGTCCTTTGTTGAAAAGAGTAGCTGAATCAATTGTAATTTTTGGCCCCATTTTCCATGAAGGATGTTTAAGCGCCTGATCCAAAGTAATTTTTCTAAATTCATCGATCGGCGTTTCACGGAAAGGTCCACCGGATGCAGTTAGCCAGATTTGCCGTACACTCTCATGGGGGCAACCGTCCAAACATTGGAAAATTGCTGAGTGTTCACTATCAACGGCCAATACCCTGACGCCATACTTACGAGCTTCGCTCATCACAATTTCGCCAGCCATTACCAGAATCTCCTTGGAAGCCACTGCAATATCCTTACCTGAGCGTATTGCCGCTAGCGCAGGCTCTAATCCAGCTGTGCCCACAATTGCAATAAGAATAATATCCGCTTCCTCGATAGTTGCAGCCTCAATCAAACCATCAGATCCCCAAAACACTTCAGGCATCCCGTCATATTCATTTGATAGTTCTTTCGCTGCCGCTTGCTCCGTCACACAAATACATCGGGGTTTGAATTTTTCAACTTGCTCACGTAACAAAGATATGTTCCGGCCCGCTGCAAGACCGACCAGCTCAATATCATCAGGAAGATCTTCGACAACCTTGCATGTGCTAGTGCCAATCGAGCCGGTACTTCCAAGCAGTACAACTCTTTTCATGACGGTAAAACGTACTTCAAGTATATGTACATAATGGGTGCGTTAAATAAGAGACTATCGAGTAAGTCCAATATACCTCCCACTCCCGGGAAAAATTGACCCGAATCCTTCATTTCAGCCTGACGCTTGAACAATGACTCAACCAGATCCCCAGCTACTGACCCCACACCTAATAGCCCCGCAAGAACCAATGCATGACTCAACGGCATGGAGGCAAAATGATTTCCTGCAAAATGGTGGAAAATCCACGCTGCAATGACTGAAAAAATAATCCCACCAGCAAACCCTTCCCAAGTTTTGCCAGGGCTGACACTGGGAATCATCTTACTTTTACCAATCAACGAACCTATACAGTAAGCACCGGTATCACTCATCTTGCTGACTATAATGAAATACAATAACCACCAGTGGCCATCCAAATCAGGAAAGTATCGAATTTTTTGCAGCACATTCAATAGAAGAGCAACGTACACAACACCGAATAATGTCGATGCCAATGGGCCAATACTCTTCTTTCCTTGAGAATATACCCGGAGCTGAGCAATCCCCACCAAGGGGCTCAGAACCAAGAAAACTATCAACTCAATATCCTGAGCTAATGAAATGTCCTTAAGGACGGCGAGAGACCAGAAAGACCCTCCAAGCAAGGCAAGTGAGGCAGCCTGCCCCAGATTTTCAAAGGGGGAGTAGCCGCATTTTCTTGCCATCTCGTAGAACTCATTTAAAGCCAAAACTCCCAGCAATAGAATAATCGATCCAAAAGCCAAGAGCGACATCCGATCATTAGCCCCAAAGAGCCCCAACAATAATATGCCATATAGAAAAAAACTACTGCACAGGCGGCGCACAAGGACCTGTGATTTAGTTAGTTTTACCTTCTCAATTTTTGGCATGGAGTTTAAATAATAATTTTAAAGCGCAATCGTTCAGTCATAGTGAAAAACTATATCTTACCAAACCTCCTGTGACGTTTCGCATATTCCTCCAGCGCGTCAAAAAATGCGGCCTTTCTGAACTCCGGCCATAACACTTGAGTAACCACCATTTCTGAATAAGAAATTTGCCAAAGCAAGAAATTACTCAATCGCACCTCACCACTAGTACGCACCAGCAAATCGGGGTCAGGAATCTGGCTCGTGTAAAGATGCATGCCTATTAAAGCTTCATCTATATCCTCCGGAGATAATTTACCATCCCGGACCTTTTCTGCAATATTTCGTGTTGCTTCAACAATTTCAGCACGAGATCCATAATTCAGAGCAAGCACCAATGTTAGTCCCGTGTTCTTTGATAGTTCCCGTTTTGATTTATCTATTTGATTCTGAACCTTTTCAGGAAGCCTATATAACTGCCCAATCACCTCCAGTCTTACATTGTGCTTATTTAGGTCCGGTGTCTCCTTCTTCAAGTAGTACACCAAGTACCTCATAATAGCATCGACTTCTGTTTTGGGGCGATTCCAGTTTTCAGTCGAAAAAGTATATAAGGTCAAATAACGGATTCCTAAATCAGAAGCGACCCTCGTTATTGCTTTAGCTGACTCTGCGCCACGACGATGCCCTTCTGCTCTAGGCAGCCCCTTTTCATTTGCCCAACGACCATTACCATCCATGATCACAGCAACGTGGTGTGGCAATAAGTCGTGCGCCACAGCGCTAAGCTTAGGAGGTCGAGCACTCACCTGAATATGGTCTGATTCCTAGCCGGACCAACCGATACAATTACTATCTTAGCTCCAACCAAAGTTGATACTGCATTTAAGTATCTTCTAACCTTAACAGGAAGATCCATCCAACTCTTTGATTGAGTTGTATCAGTTAACCATCCCGGAAAGGTCTCATACACCGGCTTGAGCTGTTCAATATCCTCAGATACGGTGGGGACATAATCTATGATTCTATCGCGCAAACGGTATGCGGTACAAACACGTATTTCAGATAGTTTGTCCAGTCCGTCAATGTTTGTCACCGCCAACTGATCTATCCCGTTTACCTGTGCGGCCTGACGAGTCGCCACCGCATCAAACCAACCACACCTACGCGGCCTTCCTGTTGTTGCTCCAAACTCCCTACCCATATTATGGAGCATATCACCAATCGCATCATCCTCGGTAGGAAACGGTCCGCTACCCACGCGGGTTGTATAGGCCTTAATGACACCCATGACATGATCCACCTTGTTGGGTGGCATTCCTGAGCCGGTACATGCACCTCCCGAGGTCGTGTTCGAAGAAGTAACAAACGGATAAGTCCCTTGATCAATATCCAAATATGTTCCTTGAGCGCCCTCAAATAAAATCTCTTTATTCTTTTTCAGTGCTTCGTGAAGCATCCCGGTGGTGTTTACCACAAATGGCTTCAATCGTCTTGCTGCCCTACAATATTCACCATATACAGTATTAAATGAAATCGACTTACCTCCAAATGCCTTGATCAACCGGTTTGCGTCTCGAACCCGATCACGCAATCTGATTTCGAAGCGCTGGACATCTACCAAGTCAGCCATTCGCAGTCCTGTGCGGGCAATTTTATCACCATAAGCAGGGCCAATCCCACGCAGAGTGGTGCCGATTTTGTTTTTCCCCTTCAAGCGTTCAGCACAGGATTCAAGTTCACTGTGATAAGGCATTACCAAATGTGCTTTATCACTGATAAAAAGCCGTCCTTTAACGCTGACTTTTTTCTGTTTCAGGCCATCAAGTTCCCTGACCAATGAGGTGGGGTCAATTACTACACCATTACCAATCAGGCACACCTTATTCCTGCGTAAAATCCCCGAAGGAATAAGGTGTAATATATACTCCTTGGCCCCCACCCGGACCGTGTGCCCTGCGTTGGCTCCACCCTGACTCCGAACGACAAGGTCAGCCTTCTCAGTAAGGACATCAATGATCTTACCCTTGCCTTCGTCGCCCCATTGAGCCCCTATCAGAATTGTATTAGCCATAAAACAAAAAGCCCCGTCAAGCGGGGCAAATACCATTGGGATTCGCCTGCGGATAATGAAATTGAGGCATATTCATGTCAATCAAATCCCTTCACGATTGCTAGTTAACTCGCTATTGTCTGCCCATGGCCCTGCCTGCCGATTATCATATGCACACACCGCTGTGCCGTCACGCCAAGGGAGAACCCGTAGAATATGCTGAGCGCGCGTTAGAGCTCGGACTTCCTGAGATCGGTTTCAGTGATCATTCGCCCGTTGAGCACGATGACCAGGACGACTGGCGCATGTTGGCCGATGAGCTGACCGAATACGTCACCAAAGTGGAGTACGCACGCGAAACCCACCCATCCCTGCCCATCCGGCTGGGGCTTGAAGTTGATTTCATACCCGGCCACGAGCCGTGGATCAAGGAAATGGCCCGCCGGCATGACTGGGATTACTTTATCGGCTCAGTGCACTATATTTCCGGCAAATGGGATTTTGATAACCCAAAGTATATAGCGGAATGGGAAAATCGTTCGGCAGAAGAGGTATGGTCCGAATACTTTGAGCGACTGACTTGTGCCGCCGCCTCTGGCCTATTCCAAATTATTGGCCATCCGGACCTCCCCAAAAAATTCGGCTATTACCCAAAGCGTGATTGCTCCAGCCTCTACTCAACTTTCCTCGCTGCATGTGAAGAAACACATACCTGCATTGAATTGAATACGGCCGGTCTGCGAAAAGATTGTAAAGAAATATATCCTAACATCGAATTTTTGAAACTTGCCAAATCAAACAATGTTCAAATTTCTTTTGGGTCTGACGCTCACGCACCTCATGAAGTTGGCTTAAGCTTAGATGAAGCCGTAAATTTGGCGAAAAAATGTGGTTATGACAGCTACTGCACATTTGCTAAATTAGAAAAGTCAATAGTGAACTTATAACTTAGATTACATCTCGATTTATTAATGAATACAAACAGGATGGATGGAGTAAAAATTGACTGTGTGTGCAGATCGATAACACTCCGAACAATCCTATAATATAACTGCTAGCTTAACTCCTGCTAGCTGCAGCGCTACTTTGCAATCCCCCGCTCGCTTGATTGAACAAAATCCAGAAGATGATTCAGTTCTGGGCAACCAGCAACCTCGGCCCTCGTTCTTTCCACGGCCTTAGCCATCCCGAGATTTTCCCTAAACAAAATTCTATAGGCCTTCTTCAGCAAGTTCTGTGATTCCTCTGTTATGTTATTGCGTCTGAGCCCTTCCTTGTTCAAAGCGCGCGTTACGGCGGGGTTGCCATCAGCCATCATGTAAGGAGGAACATCCTGCACCACCTTGCTGCAACCGCCTATAATTGACATTGTCCCAACACGGCAAAATTGATGCACAGCTGCCAAACCACCGATAATCGCCCTATCTTCCACTATTACGTGCCCGGCTAGGGTGCCTACATTGGACATAACAATATGGTCACCCAACCGACAATCATGGGCCACGTGCGTATAGGCCAATAAATTATTGTGTGACCCGATAAACGTAACATCCCCATCACCTGTCGCACTGTGTATAGTAACATATTCCCTGAATATGTTATTGGAACCTATTTCTGTGCGTGAAACTCCACCTTCCCACTTCAGATCTTGAGTCTTGAGGCCAATGGAGCAAAACGGATAAAACTCATTGCCCTCGCCGATTTCAATGCGGCCATTGATCACTACATGAGAGTGCAGTTTGCATCCTGATCCCAGTGTCACATTAGGGCCAATAACACAATAGGGACCAATTCTGCATCCCTTGCCGATCTGTGCGCCCTCTTCAATAACCGCAGTAGAATGTATCTCACTCATCAGTCTTTGGCGTCAACCAGCATGAATGTCACTAATGCCTCACTGACCTCTTCACCATCCACAAGACATTTACCAATTGCCTTTCCGATTTTGCCCCGGGACTTGGTCAGCTCCACATCAATGGTGAGCACATCGCCAGGAAGCACCGGCTTGCGCCATTTTACGTTTTCTGCAGCCATAAAATAAGCAAGCTTTCCTATGTTCTCAGCTTTTTTGAGCATTAAGATGCCTGCAACCTGCGCAATTGCCTCCAATTGAAGCACTCCTGGCATGATTGGGTGATTAGGGAAATGACCCTCGAAGTATGGCTCATTAATACTGATATTCTTTTGAGCAACGATATGACTGCCTTCAATCAATGTAACCCGATCCACCATCAGGAAAGGAAACCGATGCGGCAACACTTTCATGATCTGGATTACATCCAAAATCGCACCATCTTGAACAATCAATTCGCGAGCCTTTTCCTCCACAGCCACCTTGGTAGAACGCCCTATTTCAGGAGGCGGGGCAAATGTCTCAGCAGCCTCTTTTGGTTTTCTCTTCTGAGACAAAATTCTACGGGCCATCTCACAATTTGCCGTATGACTTGGCCTCACAGCAATGATATGCGCACCCACCGGCCTACCCATCAAAGCAAGATCCCCTATTATATCTAGAATCTTATGACGCACAAATTCGTTGCCATACCTAAGAGGCTCATTGGTAAGCACTGCATCGTCACGAATAACCACGGCGTTTTCCAAACTGCCCCCTTTAATCATACCATTTTTATATAGGTGCTCTATTTCTTCATAGTAGCAAAATGTACGAGCTTTTGAGATGTCATCGCGCCAGCTTTCTGGGTTCAATTCTATGCTATGGAGCTGAGTAAACCTGCCATCTTCCCCCGCGCTTGTACATGTAATCTTAAGACGGTCATGAGGAAATGCCATCATATGAGTTTCGCCGCTCTGCAATTCGATCGGTGCTTCAAGCAGATACACCTCACGTTGTTCGTCTTGGGCAACGACACCTGCCTCCTCAATCATTTGACAGAATTGATCGGAGCTCCCATCAGCAATGGGTGGCTCGTTCGCGTCGAGTTCCACAACTGCGTTGTCTACCCCAAACCCCGAAAAAGCAGCCAGAACATGTTCAACAGTGTGAAGCTTAACGTTACCCTTTGAGAGCGTAGTAGATCGATTTGTCTCTGAAATATTATCAACTGATGCGTCAACCTCTGGTTGCCCATCAAGATCAACACGCCTGAAACGTATCCCGTGATTTGGCGGCGCTGGCAAAAATGTCATTTTTACCTTATTGCCGCTGTGCAAGCCAATGCCGCTAAAGCTGGCTTGGCCAGCCAGTGTCTGCTGGTTCAACACGAGGGTATTTAACTCAATGCTAGATTCTGATGCAAGCCACGAGAAATATCACTCTCACGCCTCTGCTGCCTCACGCTCCTCTAATGCCGCCTTACGGGATAAACGAACCTTGCCGCGTTCGTCTATCTCAAGGAGTTTCACCCAAATCTTATCGCCCACCTTGGCGATATCTTCCACATTCTTAACACGAGCCGTAGCCAACTCACTTACGTGACACAAACCATCTCGCCCAGGAAGAAACTCAATGAACGCCCCATATTCCTTCACGGTCACCACTGTTCCCTGATAGAGCTTCCCTACCTCAGGCTCCTCATCGCTAACCTCCCGCTCCGGCTTTGATTCATGAACTTCGTGATCTTCAGGAGATTTTTCGATTTCGCCGCTATCGATCATAGCAGCTTTACGCGAGAGCTTTACTTTTCCGCGCTCATCTACCCCGATAAGTTTCACGGAAATTTTGTCACCTTCGCGGACAACATCACCAGTTTTCTCAACGCGCTTGTCTGACAATTCACTGATATGACAAAGGCCATCCTTGCCAGGCAGGAACTCAACAAAACAGCCAAAATCTTTAACGGAAACCACAGTACCTTCATACACGCGACCCACTTCCGGTTCCGCCGTCATGCCTTCAATTTCCTCTACAGCAACCTGCATGCCTTCAGCACTAAGTGAGTAAACATTAACTGTGCCATCATCCTCGATATTGATTTCACAACCCGACTCCTCTACGATTCTTTTAATATTTTTTCCACCAGGCCCAATAATCATTCCTATTTTTTCAGGATCGACCTTCAACTGGGTAATGCGCGGTGCGTATTTGCTCATTTCACCAGGTTCACTAATGGTTTCATTCATGATATCAATGATATCATGTCGCGCCTTTCTCGCCGCCTCAATTGCTTCCTCCATGATACTCATCGGAAGACCCTTAAGCTTGAGGTCCAACTGGAATCCTGTGATCCCCTCCTTGGAGCCTGCTATTTTACAATCCATATCACAGAACGCATCTTCCCAACCCATGATGTCAGTGAGAATACGATGATCGGTGATTTTACCGTCATCATCTAGATCGGTGCAGATGCCGATACTGATGCCCGCGCAAGTCCCTTTCATTTCAACACCAGCATTCATGAGCGCCAAACTACCGCCACAAACAGAAGCCATTGAACTAGAGCCATTGGACTCCAGGATTTCAGAAACCTGACGAATCGCATAAGGATAATTCCCTTCTGCATCATTTATAGGCAACATCGGCAAAAGGGACCGCTCAGTCAATGCACCATGACCTACCTCACGACGGCCTGGCCCCATTATACGGCCAGTCTCACCCACCGAATAATTCGGGAAGTTATAGTGCATCATGTATTGCTTGCTGTCTTCCCCACCGGTGTAGCTGTCGAAGCGCTGAGCCGAGTCAGTGGTGCCCAGGGTGGTAGTCACAAGTGCTTGCGTCTCGCCTCGAGTAAAGAGTGCCGATCCATGCGTACGAGGCAAGACCCCTACTTTGCACTCAATTGAGCGAAGATCACTTAATCCGCGACCATCAAGCCGCTTCTCTTGTTCGAGAATTAAACCACGAAGAGCGGTCTTTTGAATGTGATAGAAGGCCTGGTCCACATGAGCATCAGTAACCTCTTCCTCCCCAAATTCCTCGCGGAGCTTGCCCGCCACTTCATCCTTAATGGCACCAACCTTTCGCTCTCGCTCCAACTTGGCAACCGTAAGAAGTGCCTCCACAATACGATCTCCTCCGCCAAGCTCCTCAGCTTTTGCAAAGATCTCTTTTTTGACGACAAAGAGCTGGTCTTCAATGTCACGCTTTTTCTTGCCACATAATTTCACCAACTCCTTTTGGGCCTCAATCTGTGGCAGGCACATTTCCTGACCGAACTTCAACGCAGCAATGAAGTCCTCTTCCTTAATCTGGTCCGCAGCACCTTCGTACATCACCACATCGGTTTCATTGCCAACATAAAGGAGATCGAGGTCACTCTCAGCCATTTCCTCGTGGGTTGGATTGGCAACAAATTGCCCGTTCACTCGACCTACACGCACTGCCCCTAGCGGCCCATCCCATGGAATATCACTTACCATTAGTGCAGCCGAAGCGCCGAGAATACTCAAAACATCAGGCTCATTCTCGCAATCGGCACTAAGCAATAAACCATATACCTGACATTCATTGAACCAGCCCTTCTTGAAGAGCGGCCTAATTGGACGGTCTGTAAGACGGCAAGTGAGGATTTCTTTATCACTCGGACGACCTTCACGTCTGAAATAATTCCCTGGGATTTGCCCCGCGGCGTGAGCGCGCTCCCGGTAATCCACTTGCAATGGGAACCAATCCTGTCCTTCACGGCCTTTGCTGGCGGCAACAACTGCGGTCATTACAATCGTCTCGCCCATTTGAACTGTTACAGTCCCATCGGCCTGTTTGGTAATATTACCACTGCCAATAGTGATTTCTTTATCGCCAACTTTGGCGGTTACTTGATCTTTAGTCATTATTCTTATTTGTATTTTGCCGCCACAGTTTCGAGGAACTTCATTCAACGCTTTTCTAGATAGCGCTGAATGAAATCACCCAATTCAGCAGCGATATATTAATCGAAATTATTTATTTTATTAGGAATTCGAGCCCGAAATAACTTACCTTCGCAACCCGGGAAAGTTGGACTGAATTACCGAATGCCAAGCTGCTTCTTCAGCTCAACAACCCTGCTAGAATCCTTCCCCTGCAAATAGCGCAACAGGCGCTTACGCCGACTCACCATATTGGTAAGTCCGCGCCGGGAATGACGATCCTTTTTATTAGCCTTAAGATGACCCTCTAAATGTTTAATTCGGCGGCTCAAAACAGCTACCTGTACATCAGCAGAACCAGTATCTTTCTCGTGGATACCAAATTCAGAAATTGTCTCAGCTTTTACTTTCCTATCCATCTATATTTTCAGCGCCGGAACGTAAAATATCCAAACAGCATTAGCAAGAGATATTATAATACCAAAGCGCTTAAACCCCGAAACTAATTGACAAAAACAGGATTATTGAACAGATAATCAGTCCGAAGGTAGCCAGAGTAGCTCAGTCGGTAGAGCAGTGGGATCATAATCCATTTGTCGGGGGTTCAAGTCCCTCCTCTGGTACCATTTTTGTGCACTTTTCAGGAAAATGCCCTGAATAACCTTTCCTTGTTCGTGCTGCATCCCGGAGTCATCCTCTGCGCGAGTCACGATTTATTTGATGCTTGATGGAATAAAAGGCCTTTTTTCCAACGATATTGGGATCGATCTAGGCACGGCAAACACGCTGGTTTTTCTTAAGGACCGCGGCATAGTCATGCGAGAACCTTCGGTGGTGGCGATTCAGTCTGGCACAAAAAATGTACTCGCAGTTGGCAGTGAGGCAAAATCTATGCTTGCTCGCACACCCCCCAATATTACCGCTATCCGCCCAATGAAGGATGGTGTGATTGCGGACTTTGATGTAACCGAAGCTATGCTTCGCTACTTTATCACAAAAGTACACCACAGGAAACTTGTCCAACCTCGAGTTGTTGTGGCGGTCCCTTCTGGAATAACTGAAGTAGAAAGACGTGCAGTCGAGGACTCAGTAACGCGTGCGGGTGCAAGCGAATTCTATCCAATTAAGCAACCTTTGGCAGCAGCCATCGGAGCAGGTCTCCCGGTTGCCGAACCTGCAGGTAATATGGTTGTGGATATAGGCGGAGGAACCTCTGAGATTGCCGTTATCTCTCTGGCCAATATTGTGCAAGCTACCAGTCTACGAGTTGGCGGCGATGCATTCGACGGCGCAATTATAAATCATATGAAACGCGCCCATAATCTTTCAATCGGCGAACGAACCGCTGAAGAAATCAAACTAAAAATCGGATCGGCCTTTCCATTGGATGATGAGGAATTATCCATGGAAGTAAGAGGCCGCGATCAAAGCTTAGGACTTCCAAGAGCACTAACTATACGCTCTGAAGAAATACGTGACGCACTCAAAGAACCGTTAACCGCAATCCTTGAGTCTATTCGCCAAATCCTAGAACAAACTCTTCCAGAACTTTCCGGGGATTTGCTTGATCGTGGCATTGTTATAGCTGGCGGAGGTGCTCTGCTGAGAGGTATCGACCGACTTGTTGCAAAAGAAACCCAGCTTCCTGTAGTTATTGCTGATGACCCACTCATTTCAGTAGCAAACGGAACTGGCAAGGTACTTCAAAATATTGATTACTGGCGCAATGCAGCTGCTACAGCATGACTGATTTCACTCAATTTCGTTCGCCCGGCTTAACCGGGTAGATGAACAATAGACCTTACTTCATCACTACTGCAATAGTACTGCTTACAGCAGTAATATGTTTTAGGCTACCGCCCACTACAGCAACGTACATAAAGCAATTTTTCAACACCATTCACGCACCTTTGTATTCAATACAAAAAACAGCCAAAGCGGGTGGTGATTACCTATCCAGCCAAACCGTTTCACGTCAGACCCTTTTAAAAGAAAACAAAGACCTCAAAAATCAAAATAACATTCTAGAGCTCCAACTCAGCCGCTTGCCTTCTTTATCAAGAGAAAACCGTGAACTTAGAGAGCAACTTAAAATGCGACCTAGAATAGGATGGAACCCTCGTTTGTCACACATTATAGGCCGTGACCCTTCCAATTGGTGGCGATCTATTATGATCGATTTAGGCTCAAAAGAAGGCATAAAACTAGACATGCCTGTAGTCGCTAAAACAGGTTTAATCGGCAGAGTGGAAGAAGTATTCCAAAGCCGTTCCCGGGTTGCGCTATTGGGAAATCCAAATTGCCGTATTTCTGCAACTGTTACCTCGACAGGTGAAAATGGAATCCTTATATCAAGTGGAGAAACAGTTTTTGATCCAACACTAGTTAAGCTCACACATTTACCAGGAGCCTCTCACGTCAGGCCAGGCGATAAAATATACAGCAGCGGTCTAGGTGATATTTTCCCACGAGATATATTTATTGGCAAGATTTTGGCCGTAGACTCAAGCCCGGGATCTCTAACAACCAAAGCAACTGTCAAGCTATCTACAAACACGTCCAAACTTCATAATGTTTGGGTGCTCATGCCATGAAAGGTTTCTTCACAATCGCAATACTTATAATTGCGTTAATTAGTTGCCATCTGGCAGCCTCCTGGTCACTTCCACAGAAGTTAATTGGATTTTATATAAACCCACTTCCAGTATTGATAATGGTAGCGGCATTTCGCTGCCCTATTTCCACCATCGGAGCACTAGCAATCTTCTGTTCTTTTACACAGGACGCAATTTCTTCAGCCCCAGTTGGAACAAGTATTTTACCCCTTTATGCATTGGGACTTATAGTACACGTAAACAACAAGAATATTACACTCGCGAGGACGAAATCACGCTTCACCTTGGGCGCTGCATCAGGAGCTTTTGTATCGATCCTTTCCCTGCTGGTACTACTTGTTGCAGGCCACGAACCACTTATTGGTTGGTTCTCAATCTGGCAATTGTTATCAGAAATTTTGGCAAGTGGCTTTTTGGGGCTGGTTTTCTTCCCTCTGGCAGAGTGGATAGACAAATCTGTAGAAGAGCAACCACTTGTTGCTCCTTACGACACTTCGACACGTATTATCCGCAGCCCACATATCCATGGATAATCATTCAGACAAAGTAAAAATTGATAGCCGAGTGCATTTAACCGGAGGTGCACTATTAGCCGGTATGACATTACTGCTCGTTGGACTTTGGTATGTACAGGTGGCGACAGCGCTCGTGTATGTCAAAGATCAAGAAATTCAATCTATGAGAACGGTACGCATCCCAGCAGTAAGAGGCAGTATTTTGGATAAGCACGGAAGCCCAATAGCTCATGATACACCCACCTTTGTAGTGAATGCGTATCTGGAGGAATTAAGACCACATTTCAGAAAAGAATGGAGAAACCACCGGACAGACAGGAAATTAAGCCCAGATGAAAGTAAACAGTTAGAGATTCAAATCAGGCATAAGGTGGTGAAACAGTTTATTGAAATGCTACGATTGGATCAGCCCATTGGCATCACTCCAAGCAAGATGGAATCCCACTTTACTCAACAGCGAGCCCTTCCTCTTCCAGTAATTACAAATCTGTCAGACACTAATATCGCACGCTTTGCTGAAAATAGCTGGAAGGTGCCGGGCCTTGAATTAGAAGCAACACCAAAAAGATTGTACCCTTCACCATCAACGGCACATCTCACGGGTCATTTAATGCGAAACAACTATCGCTCAGAAGAAAAACTCCCTTACAATTACAGGCTTCCCGATTATGCTGGAAAACTAGGATTGGAAAAAATATTTGATGAGTATTTATCCGGCCAACCCGGAACACGGGCTGTCCAAGTAAACAATTTAGGTTACCGGCAAGGTCAATCGACTCCAGTAGCCTCGCAGCCTGGCAGCAATGTCGTATTAACTCTCGATTTGACCATTCAAGATGCTGCCATGAAGGCCTTAGAGAAAGGATTGAAGAAATGTGGCGCAAAGGCTGGCTCTGCCATTGTGATGGATGTCAATTCTGGAGATATAACTGCAATGGTATCAGCACCCGTATTCGACCCTAACAAATTCACCCCGGGAATAAGTCACGCTCTCTGGAATCAATACCTAACTAACCGACCATCCCCTCTTCTCTTCCGAGCAACTCAAGAACGCTACCCTCCTGGATCAATATTCAAAATTATCTCGGGACTAGCGGCACTGGAAAATGGGCTAGACCCAAATAAACTCATCGAATCAACTGGAAGTTTTCGTATCGGCAAACGCTTGATCAAGGATACAGCAAGCCCTGGACAATACGATTTCAAGCGAGCATTTAAAAAATCGAGTAACTATTATTTTATTCATCAAGCAGTAGTTGAAGGCCATGGCAAAGAACACATTATCCAGATGGGCAAGCAATTCCATTTGGGAGAAAAAACAGGCCTTTTACCAGAACAGGAAACAGCCGGACAATTCCCATCGATTGAAAGAGTTAGAAATAATTGGAGCGAGGGTGACACAGCCAACCTTTGTATTGGCCAGGGCGAAATCACTGTGACACCTCTTCAAATGGCACTGATGACCTCAGCCATTGCAAACGGAGGTACAATTTATCACCCACGCTTGGTTGATAGAATACAGTCTCCAAACCCAAATATAAAAGAAAACACGATAACGTTCAGTAGCGCACAAAAACGCAGTCAACTTTTTATGCGACGAACTGATAGCTTAAAAATAATACGTGAAGCAATGTATGCCGATGTGGCAGAGGACGAGGGAACTGGGCAGTCCGCGATGATCCCTGGCTACAATATCTGCGGAAAAACTGGCACTGCTGAAGTAAAAAAACCTGGAGACCCTCACAAAATCACATGGTTCGCTTCATTTGGCCCATATGAAAAACCCGAATATACTGTTATCGTTATGGTTGAAAGAGGAGTTTCGGGAGGCAAAACGTGCGCTCCAATAGCGAGAGACATTTACAAAGCTATAATCAGCTCAAAGAGAAAAGGCTCTATGGCGAGAAAATAAATGAATTATTTGATTCAAAAAATACCGTGGAGTCGAGTGGATAAAGGACTCTTATTTGCCTTGTTTGGCCTAATGACTTTTGGCCTTCTCTTTGTCTATAGCGCAACCTACAATAACGAACTTTTCTCATCAGCCACTCAAATAAAACAACCCTACTTCAAGCAGGGGATTTTTTACCTTGTAGGATTAACCGTTGCATTTGTACTTTGCGTGAAAGATTACAACCAGATAGCACGATGGGCATATGTTTTCTATTGGCTTAATATCATCATGCTTACACTGGTTTTGATTCCAGGCATCGGGTCCATACGCTATGGGGCCAGAAGATGGTTCGACCTTGGATTCACCCAGTTCCAGCCTTCTGAAATGGCAAAAGTTGCTTTTATCCTAGCTTTGGCACAATTTTTAAGTCGCCCAAAAGGGGAATTATCTGATTCAAAGGTGTTGTTTAAAGGGATCGGGCTCTGCATTCTTCCCTTTGGCTTAATCCTAATGGAGCCAGACCTAGGCACATCGCTAATGATCCTTCCCACCGGTGTTGTCATGATGTACGTTTCTGGAGCACCATCAGCTTTTATGAGAAAGCTTATCGGCGGTGCTATAATTACAACAGGCCTTGCTATAGCTTATATTTTTTTTATACCTAATGATTGGAAGCCAATCCGGCTGCCAGACCATCAGAAACGCAGGCTGATGGTTTATTTTGGAGTAGATTATGCCAAACATTACGCTGGCCCACACGCCACAAACGCAGAAATAAACCGAGCAAGAGCATTGCAACGGCAAGATTCCTACAATGTGGTGCAAGCCATGATTTCTGTAGGATCCGGCGGACTTACCGGCAAAGGCTGGAAGAAGGGAATACAGAATACATATGGATACTTGCCGAGAGGTGTAGCTCACAATGACTTTATTTTTTCAGTCATTGCCGAGGAAAGCGGATTTTTTGGGAGCACAATAGTAATACTGTTATATGGAACAATCATAATTGTTGGAATTAGAACTGCAACACGATGCCGAGATCGGCTTGGAAGAATTCTTGTTACAGGAGTCGTAACAATGCTATTTTTCCACGTATTTGTTAATATCGGCATGAATATCCGTATGGTCCCTGTAACAGGACTACCTCTACCCCTTCTCAGCTCAGGTGGTTCATCAGTAATTTGCTCACTAGCAGCCCTAGGGCTGCTGCAAAATGTTAAACTCTATCAAAAAACAATATAATTTTACTTATGAGTAATAAAAATTTTGGAACAAGAAGAAAAAATCAAAGTTTCCGACCATCAGGTGGGATGCGCAGCAAAATTCTCAAAAAAGAAAAAGGTCGCGAAGATATTGAGAACGGCCGCCTTCTTGACGGACCGGTGTTTGATCAAACACATGATGAAGAGATCCTTAAGTCTGAAAATAAAGCTTTTGGAGCTATCCCGCCTAAAGCCCACAAAAATAATCCTGAAAACCCAAAAGACGAAGAAGTAAAAAGCAAAACAGGATCTAATTTTATCGGGAAGGTGAAATCATTTATAAAAAAACTGCTCCCGCAAAAAAAATCTGGAAAAGAAATAGTAATTAGTGCCGAAAGCTTGGAGACACGTGTCGCAATAGTTAAGTCCAAAATACTCGAAGACTTTACAATGGAGCGCATCAACGATGAACGGATTGTTGCAAGCATCTATAAAGGGAAAGTCAGAAATCTTGAAAACCGACTTGAAGCTGCTTTTGTTGATATTGGCATAGAAAAAAATGCGTTTCTACATTATTGGGATATTCTTCCTGCCAACTTAGAAAAACAATATGAAGTTATAGAGCGTAAAGGCAGTCGCCGGAAACTCCCCCGTATTTCTAAAAAGGATATACCCAAAAAATACCCTGCTGGAAGCGAGATTGTCCTGCAAATCCAAAAAGGCCCTATAGGAACAAAGGGACCTAGAGCAACTACACATCTTTCCATTCCTGGCCGTTTCCTAGTTTTACTTCCATACTCTGACCAACTGGGCATTTCAAAAAAAATCCAGGACCCAAAAGAACGGAAACGGCTTAAATCCATACTACAATCCTTAAACATCCCGAGCAATATGGGGGCTATTCTACGAACCGCTGGCGAAGGTCGTCGTAAAGGCTATTTTGTAAGAGACTTAGCAATGCTAATGGATCAATGGAAAGACATCGAAAATAAAATTAAACATGACCGTGCCCCTACATGTGTATTCCGAGAACCAGATTTGATTGAACGTACAGTACGTGATTTTTTAACAGAAGACGTTGACCGCATCCTAATTGACAATCGCGCTGCATACGAACGCATGCAGGATCTAGTTGGAAAAGTATCTAAACAATCCAAAAAAAGAATAGAACTTTACACTGAAGCTCAACCAATTTTTGACAAACACGAAATCACCACACAGCTCGAAAAAGCCTTTTCGAGAAAGGTAAATTTAAAAAGTGGAGGTGCATTAGTTATTGATGAAACTGAGGCCCTTGTTGCTATAGATATAAATACAGGAAGTCATAAAGGGGGAGGCAAAGACCAGGGAAGCACCATACTTAAGGTTAATCTTGAAGCAGCTGAAGAAATTTGCCGACAACTAAAACTTAGAAATATGGGCGGCTTAATCGTGATTGACTTTATCGACATGAAAAACCGGCGAGATCGTGACAAAGTCACCAATAAAATCAAAGAATGCCTTAAATCTGATAAAGCAAAAACACATGTTTTGCCCATATCACAATTAGGCTTAATGGAGATGACTCGCCAGAGGCATTCTGAAAGTGTGCAATCAACTTTTCATGATGAATGCCATTACTGTAACGGCCGGGGGAACATCAAGAGCCCCGTCACAATGAGTGTTGAAATTCAACGCAAACTAACGGAAATCCTCAGGGGCCGAGACCAAGATGAATCAGATTTCATACTTCGCATCGCCGTTAACCCGAATGTTTTAGACCGCCTGCGCAGGGAAGATGAAGATTTGATAATTAATTTTGAAAAGAAATACTTAGTGAAGCTTGAATTTAGGGCTGATACATCTTTCCACGCTGAGCAATTCATGATCTTAGATGCAAACACCAACAGTCAATTGGTCAGCGTTGGCGAACACAGCTAAGCGTTTTCATTGACAGAATTGCAACGAACAGTTGCCATTTGATATGCGTATTACTGTTTGCTTACTGGCCCTATATTGCTGCATTCCATTGGAAAGCGAAGAACTTGCACAGACACGCCCATTGAAAATGGATGGGGATTTATCAGCGCGCATGGTTTCCGGGATCAGTCGCTTCCTTGATAAAGAGATACGTTTATCCCAAATACGCCGCAAAAATTATTGGGAACGTGACCGGACCTCACGTGAAACATATGTAAATTCTATTAAAAGAAATAGACAACATTTCCGCTTCTGTATCGGTGCTGTTGATGAGCTTATCCCTTTTAAGAGTTTAGGTCTTAACTCGAATACAACGACAAGCTCGCTCCGATATAAAGACAAACATATGGAGATACACTCAATTTATTGGCCTGTATTCAAAGGTGTCACTGGCGAAGGCTTATTGATCATGCCAACCTCCACTATCCGTGGACGCATAATCGCCATTCCAGATGCCGATCAGACCCCCGAACAAATTGTCGGTCTATGCCCTGGTATAAGCCCCGAATCCCAATTTGCTCGACATTTAGCCATGGCAGGCTGCCAAGTAATAATACCTACACTAATCAATCGTGATGATAGGTTTTCCGGATCAGACGGAATTGCATTTACTAATCAAACACACCGAGAATGGATTTATCGTCAAGCATTTGAAATGGGCCGCCATATAATCGGCTATGAAGTGCAAAAAATGTGTGCCGCAATCAACTGGTTTGCTTCTGAAAACTTAAAGACGCCTAACCCAGTCCCAATTGGAATAGTCGGCTACAACGAAGGAGCCCTTATTGGTTTCTACACCGCTGCTATTGATAGACGTGTAAATGCAACATTGATAAGCGGTTATTTTAATGAACGCAATAGGGTTTGGAATGAACCTATATATAGAAACGTATTTGGCCTATTAGAGCAATTCGGTGACGCGGAACTAGCAAGCCTAATATCTCCCCGCACCCTCATAATAGAACATAGCAACATAAACAAAATCAATGGTCCTCCAATTGCCAGAAAGGGCCGTCGAGCGGGCGCTGCGCCAGGAATACTAATGACCCCAAGGACAAGTCTCGTGGAGACAGAATTCTTAAGGGCGAAAAGTCTAGGTTTAAAGGAGGACTACATACATTTACATTTTTCTCGAGATCTTAAGAACTCAAAAAAACCAGTCGATAATTTTTGCAACAAAACTTCCATTAGAAAATTTTTGGAAGAATTAAATATCTCAACAAAAAATACAGATATAAATTCTAAACAACTTAACCATCGAGTAGAAGTGCCATCAGATAGACAAAAGCGGCAAGTTCAACAATTGGTTGATCACACACAGCGACTTCTCCGTTTTTCTGAATACCGCAGGCAGGACAATTTTTGGAAATCATTTAGATACAATCAACCCAACACATGGAACGAACAAACCAATAAACATAAAGAGCGATTCTGGAATGAGGTCATCGGAAGATTCCCCAATGCTAATCTTCCGATTAACCCCAGAAGTAGAAAGATATTGGAAACAGATAAATGGACGTGTCATGAAATCGTTTTGGACGTTTGGAAGGATGTTTTTGCGTGGGGATACCTACTCACACCAAAAGGCATCAAACCTAAAGAAAGACGACCAGTAA
>CAJWKQ010000039.1 GCA_913041895.1 uncultured Verrucomicrobiales bacterium | reverse complement strand
TGGTCGACCAGCTCACCAATATTGAGCGAGCTCCCCAGCGACGAATGCGGTCTGAACAATCCGGAATTCGTTCAAAAAACGAAGCCTTCTCCCGTTTAAAAACCGAACTAACCTCACTCAAAACAGTATCCGAAGAACTCAAGAAAACTGACTTTTTCGATACGCGCAAAGTTGCCAGCAGCGAAACCCATATCTCTGCATCAGCCGATTCAGGCACCTCTTCAGGAGATTATAATTTTGAAATATACCAGCTAGCTGCTTCAGCCAAACAACTAGGCGGAACTGACGTCGGAGCCTCGGTGAACTCCAGCACGGCCATGAGTTCCACCGGGTTTTCAATACCCGTCACAGCAGGTACGGTAACTGTTCAGGGAGTTCAATATACTGTCAGCACAGATGATACACTCGCAGCCACTTTAACGGCAATCCAGTCTGCAGTTCGAACCGCTGCCGGAAATTCAAATTTTTCATGTTCCTATAATTCTGGAACAGACAAGGTCACCTTTAGTGACAGTTCAGATAATATCATTATTGGAAGCGCTACAGACTCTAGCAACTTTCTCCAAGCCTTACGCCTGACAGCCAACGGAACCACCAGTATCACCAGCAACGAAAAATTGGGGGGTATCGATGTAGGGAAAACTCCCGCAGAAGGCAACTTTACTGGCGGGGCAGGCGCAGCAAGCGGCTCGTTCAAGATCAATGGCACTTCGATAACCTGGAGCAGCACCGATACCATTGCCGATATCATGGGCAATATCAACAGCTCCGAAGCTAGTGTGTATGCTAACTATGATCCAGTTAATGATCGCTTCCTGTTAACCAATAAGACAACTGGTGACATAGGTATTACCCTAGAGGATGTATCGGGAGATTTTCTGTCCAAAACTCAGCTACTGACCACCAATAATGGAGCACTCTCCCGAGGCAAAAACTTGCTATACAAGGTCAATGACAATGGCCCCTTAGAAAGCCAAACCAACACGATTGACCAGAATAGCTCTGGAATTCAAGGTCTAGCGGTCACTGCCACCAAGGCTCAAGGAGCCTCTAAAATTAGCAGCGTAGATACTTCGGGCGAAACTATCACAACAGAAAGTTCCCATGGATATAACACCGGGGATGCGGTCACTGTTTATAGCCCCGGAACCGTTCCCGGAGGTATTGCTACGGGAACCACATATTATGTTCGAACTCTCTCCAGTGGGAGCTTTTCCTTGCACACCACTAAGGCTAATGCTGAATCGGGAAGTAGTGCGGTCAACCTTACTGGCTCTCAAACAGGAGACGTGTATTTTCTAAACAGTAGCCCACAAAAGTCCACAGTTTCAGTGAAATCAGATGCTGAAACCATCAAGAGCAAAATCGATGGTTTCGTCAGCCAGATAAACAAAATTCAATCACTGATCGGCACTTTAACCGCAAGTAGTACTTCCACAGATGGAAAGGTTACCTTAGGCGTTCTGGCGGGAGAATCACTGGTGTCCATGACCATTACCAGCGATCTTCGCACCAAAGCTATTGGCGATGTAAGCGGTCTCACCGGTTCCATCACTCGATTGGAGTCAATAGGATATTCCACCAGCGGGTATTCCAACCAAATCACCTTGTCAGACTCTGCCACTTTGGATACTGCCCTTAGAGAAAATCAAGGGCAAGTGAAGTCTCTGTTCACAACGACCACACACGGACTAGCAGCAGCAATGTATACCTACTTAGATACCCTGCTGGATGATGAAGGTGCTCTAGAGACCACTCAAACCAACCTAACCAACCAAATTAAATCCATAGATGAACAAATTGCAGACCACGAAAGACGAGTACAAATGAATAGGGAAACGTTGATCCGCGGCTTCGTGAATATGGAACAAGCCCAATCTAAAATAAACAACGACATGAGCTTTCTCATGTCACGCTTCAAATAGTCTAAGATGAAAAAAATAATACTACGCTATATTTTGATTGCCGCTTTCCTTTGCGGAGGAACGGCGTGTAAACAAGTTGCAAAGCTAAGAAACGGCGCGTACATCGGCCCCTTTTACACCGTGGGTAATGTCTATGAAAATCAGGAAGGATTGGAGCCACAAATAAAACGCGTGGCGATGATGCCCCTAACTTCAGGGAGAGGAAACCGGGGTGCCGAACGTGGGGTCCCTCAAATGCAGGTAGTTCTAACAGAAGAGTTTTCACGTAATAGGATTTTCGACATTGTCACCGTTACTTCCGACCGTATGCAACGGATGTTCAGCCGTAGAGCAATCTATGCCGATGAGCCCTTGCCTCATGATTTTCTGCAAATCCTGAAAAGAGAAACCGGATGCCAAGCTGTTCTATTCACAGAATTAACCACTTTTCGAGCGTATCCCCCTGTCGCTCTAGGTTGGAAAATACATTTATTTGATCTAGAATCTGAAAAACTGATTTGGGCTGCAGATGAGGTCTTTGATGGAGGTCAAAGCCCTGTTGCCAACTCGCTGAGGAGACACATCCGAAAAAACCATTCCACCCACAACTCCGCAGCAACGGAATTATTGGTTTTGGACTCTCCTAGAGAAATGGCCAGATACTCACTTTCTGAGTTAATTAGCACTATTGTTAAAAAAAATCCTAAAGAAATTTCTCAATTGGCCGAATCTATAGACAGTCAGAAGATGCCGGAACAACCGGTAGAAGTGGGCCCTCAACCGGCCCCGAAGGTAGAAAAGATGCCTGAAGACGCAAAAAAGTCGGCAACTCCACGTGAGGAGCCCAGCGAAATATGAAAATTGTTGATTTTTTGCCCATTTAAGGCGACATTAACACAGGATCGAAGATGAAAGAAGTTAGCCTTAATGCATCGAGACAGGCGCAAGGACCAGCTAAAATGGCTCAAGCGCAAAGCCAGCAGTCTGGTTCTGTGGATATGGTGGCGCCGACCGATGCGATGGAGGCCAACCTCACACGCTCTCCCGATTTTACGCGGGTTGAGGCCGATGTGGAGGCACGTTTTGACCAAATTAAAGATAGGTTGCGTGAATCGGTACAGGCCGATACATACCCCCCGGCTGAGGCGATCGACAAGTTTGCCAAGCTAATTGCTTCAGAAATTAATAAGGGCGAATAAAAGAGGCCCTCTTTAACCGATCAAAGATCACTCTCTCCGCTGACGGCACGGAATGTGCTGTGACCAATGCAATGGGTAGTGTCAATAAGTTAAACGCTTATCGTGTTAATGCGGTCGGCTCGGCCTCACCTGGAAGCTTAGTCGTTATGTTGTACGATGGAGCTATAAGGTTTTTAGGGGCTGCACTGCGCGCGTTCGAACACGATGATCCTTTGGACTTCAATCTCACTATACACACTAATATCACCAAAACTCAGGATATTATCAGGGAATTGAACAATGCCCTTGATCTGGAGAACGGTGGTGAACTGGGTCAAAATCTTACCAGTCTATACTACTATTTCGACCAACGCCTACAGGAGGCAAACATTAAAAAGGATCGAGAAGGTATTGAGGAGGTTCTTTCACGAATTAGCGAGTTACGAGATGCGTGGAATGAATCGTTAGAAAATAAAAACGGGTTTAACGAGAAATCGGACTTTGCTTCGGAAAAATCCCGTACTTCAAATTCTGATGAACAGAGCGAGTCAAACGAAACAAATGGCCCTACCAGCCTATCGCTCTTAGGCTAAACAAATGAACCTTCCAAATACCACCATCTTGCTCAAAGAATGGCTGAAACTTTCTGAAGGTGAACATGCAGCGATTACTGCAAAGGAATGGACTGTGCTTAACAATCTACTCGATCAAAAAAACAGAATTAAGATTTTATTGGAGGATTACGATGCAGAGGATTTTTCTGATGCAGATAAACGGATTGTAAGTGAGCTGATCACAATCACTAAACTCAATCAAACACTCCTCAAATCAGAGATTGATATAGTTAGTGATCGAATCCAAAACGAAGATCGTTCCCTAAAGACAATGCGAAAAGTTGGTCAAACCTACGGATCGCAAAGGGGAGGATCCTACTGGTATTCTTATTCTTAAAAACACGTTTTTTCGGTGTTTTTTCCATTTATTCAACGGAAATTCCCCGCAAATGGCTGGCATACTAATTGCTGCGTGAGTTTCGAATGAATGTGAGTTTGTATCAAGCCGCAGCAGCGCTCGAAGGATCAATGCAACGTCAAGACGTGATCGCAGAAAACCTTGCTGCCGCTTCGATTCCAGGATTCAAACGCAATCGCGTAGGCTTCAATTCAGTTAATGCCGAAATGTTCAACAGGGCATTGGATCAAGCAAACAAAACCGAACTCAGGTTTATGCTACCACGCGTTACCGGGTATATTGATTTTCAGCAGGGCACTCTAATGCCTACTGGTGATAACAAAAATGTTTCGATAGATGGACCTGGTTTTTTTGGCATAAATGGACCCAACGGAACCGTTTACACTAGAGATGGATCATTTCACGTGGCCAGCAGTGGCACTTTAGTCACTAAAGAAGGCTATCCACTTCGCACAGCCGGAGGAGGAGCTAACATCGTTATTGATACTAATGATTCAAATCCAGTCACCATCGATCGGGATGGAAATGTCAGCCAAGGAGGAACTCCCCTTGGCCAGCTGGAATTAGTCCAATTTAGTCCTGAAGATCTAAAAAATATAAAGCGTTTAAACGCAGGCTATTACAGCTCTGAAGGAGTAACTCCTTTGCCAGTGAGCCCACAAGAAACACGTGTCGCTCAGGGTTTTTTGGAAGGCTCAAACACCACGCCAACACACGAAATGGGAGAGCTTATGTCAACTCTAAGACATTTTGAAGCAAATCAAAAGATCATGAAAATCCAAGATGAAACGTTGGGTAAAATGATCCAACAACTCGGAAACACTCAATAAGGTACTAACAATGTTACGCGCTCTATACTCCTCCGCCTCAGGCATGGAATCTCAACAGATGAATCTGGATGTGATTGCAAACAATTTAGCGAATGTAAACACAACAGGTTTCAAGAAATCCAAGATTGAGTTTCAAGATCTTCTCTATCAAACAAAACGCGCCGCAGGTGCGGAGTCTGGTGCGGGAAACCAAGTGCCGACCTCCCTGCAGGTTGGACATGGGTCACGGGCCGTTGCCACGGCAAAAATTTTCACAGCTGGTGAAATTACGCAGACCGGTGAAAGAATGGATCTCGCGATTCATGGAAATGGTTTCTTTAAAGTAACTTTGCCTGACGGAAGCAATGCCTTTACACGCGATGGCGGATTCAAGCTAAACAGTACCGGCAATATCGTTACAAGCGACGGCCTTCCTGTCACCAGTTTTGCCGGGGTTACAATTGGCCCTGAAGCTACCAATGTTTCGATAAGTCAAACAGGAGTCGTTTCAGTTACCCAAGCTGGAACTACCACCACAGCTGGAAACCTTGTACTTTCCCGTTTTGCTAATCCGGCTGGCTTGGAAAACATCGGATCCAATCTCTACCGCGAAACTCCATCTTCTGGAACCGAACAAACAGGCGAACCTGGAAATGCAGGAATGGGATCGGTTCAACAGGGATATCTGGAGATGTCCAATGTGAAAGTAGTTGAAGAGATGGTGAACCTCATAAAAGCCCAGCGAGCTTATGAAATTAACTCTAAATCCATTCAGGCTGCCGATGAAATGATGAGTATGAGCAATCGACTGCGCGGCTAGTGTAAACCAATTATTATGAGAAAATTAATCTGCATTTTAAATTTAAGTTTAGTAATTACAGCATTTGGCGCAACCGCTACTCGAGAAGTGCCGCCAGCCAAACTTGTGCCTCTAATTGCCGAAACATTGGCTAAATCTTTTGAACTTGATCAAGGCCAACTCATTTTAGAACCCGCGCGCGCGCTCAGCCCAGTTTCAATTCCAGCTGATACTGCAAATATCAGCATCCAACTAACCACACAATCTTACACGCAGCCAGCTGCATTCATGAAAGCAGAATATAAAGTGCTGGCCGATGGCAAAATAGCGGCAAACCACACCAGCTATTTTAGAGCACAATTAATAAAGAATGTATGGATCGCCCAGAAAGTTGCTCAACGAGGCAAGACTCTAGGAGAAATTAAGCTGCTTAAGAAGAAAGCTGATACAATTAATCTACGTGGCAATGTTTGGACGGGTAAACCAGACGAAACTCTGCAGCTAATCACAACCGTTTCCGCCGGATCCATAATTCTTGAAAGGCATTTGCGCCGTACTCCCGTCATTTTAAGAAATCAAACTGTTGAAGCGGTGTTACAACATAAGGCACTAGAAATCCGACTGAGAGTTTTGGCTTTGGAAGACGGCGCTCCTGGCGATCTAATACGCCTCCGCAACACTCGTTCATCCAAGGAAATTCGCGGCAAGGTGGTTAACAGTCGTGAAGTAAAAGTAATTTATTAGAATGAAAAAGAAGATTCTCATTATAAGTCTAACATACGCCGGTCTTTTGACCGCTGATTCCCTTTGGAAGAGCGATATTAGCCGATCTCCTACAGCAGACAAAAAAGCCCGGTTTATAGGTGATATACTCAACGTTCGCGTTCAAGAGAGTAATGCTGCTAAACGGGATGGGAAAACCTCAACTGCACGCTCATCTGGTGTAGACGCAAGCATCTCCAATCTGTTTTTTACTACTACCAACCCTACAAACGGTAGTCAGCTCTTCCATCACGGAGGCGCATTCCCAGCCATGAAATTTGGCAACTCAACAACTCATGAAGGTACCGGATCGATTGATAACTCCGACAGCCTCACAACACGATTTGCTGTAAGGGTAGTGGATGTGATGCCTAATCGTAACATGTTAGTAGAAGGTATACGCCAATCAGCCTACGGAGGAGAAACACAAACTATCGTACTACGTGGCACCGTCAGAGGTGACGATATTGCAGCTGATAACAGTGTTTATAGTTACCAAATTGCCGACATGAATATCCGCTACTTGTCCTCCGGAGTCGTTACCGGAGCGCAGGACAAGGGCTGGTTCATGAAGTTTTGGGACAAGATTAGTCCATTTTAATCAGAAATCTTAAATCACTAATTATGGAATACAAAAAAATCATTTTCTCCATTTGCTTGATCCCAGCTCTTGTGTGGAGTCAGGCAACAGTCATTGCGCCCCCAACCGGAAGTGGCACCACTCTAATGCCCATCAGCCCGCTACGCGCTAATGCAGTAGGTGGAGGAGTGAGAATTAAAGACTTAGGATTTATTGAAGGTGCCCGTGCTAACCAATTAACGGGTTTTGGCGTTGTTCTAGGACTGAACAACACAGGTGACAAGGATACCGTTTACTCAAAACAAGCCTTGGCAAACATGTTGCAACAATACGGCCTAACAGTGCCTGCTTCATCTGTATCATCGAAAAATGCAGCCGCAGTTATGGTTACAGCCAGCCTTCCGGCTTTTGCCAAAAGTGGCTCACGCATTGATGTGAATGTAATGTCCATGGGAGATGCCACCTCTCTAACAGGAGGAGCATTGATTCAGACTCCTCTCGTAGGTGCCGACGGCAGGGTGTACGCAGTTGCTCAGGGCCCCATCAATAACAATTCTTTTAGCCTAGGCACTGACGACGCAACCGTGACTAAAAATCACCCCACAGCAGGTTCTCTTATCGGTGGTGCCCTTGTAGAAAAAGAGGTGCAAGCCACTTTGGTACGCGATGGGCAAATGAATATTATTCTTAATGCAACTGATTTCACGCTGGCCGCAAGAATGGCAGAAGCCATTCGAGGCCAAGCACAAAAACTTGGAGGGCAAGGTTGGTTTGCTGCAGCTAAGGACGGGAATAGTGTGCAAGTCATTGTCCCGGAT
This sequence comes from uncultured Verrucomicrobiales bacterium, assembly GCA_913041895.1. GTDB lineage: Bacteria > Verrucomicrobiota > Verrucomicrobiia > Limisphaerales > UBA1100 > UBA1100. The sequence goes on along the minus strand of CAJWKQ010000039.1, from coordinate 12,064 downwards.
CAATTTCGGTCTGCTCCCATAGATTTTATCGCTCAATTACAGGCCATAACAGTGGTGCCTGACTCCAAGGCTCGTGTAGTGATGAACGAAAGAACCGGAACGATTGTCGCAACCTCACGCGTAAAAGTTCTCAGCTGCGCGATCGCACATGGAAATATTTATCTCGCAGTAAACAAAGGGAAGGATGTCATTCAGCCTCCTCCACTAGCTCAAACCGGAACCACAGCTCTGGTTCCTGCAGATGTCGCAAAAGTCACTGAAGCAGGAGGAGGTCTAAATGTTTTTCCAGAACTACCAACCGTCCAGGAAGTGTCTCAGGCATTAAACAGTCTAGGAGCCACTCCACGAGATATGATGACTATTTTTCATATGCTCAAAGCAGCAGAAGCACTACAAGCTGAACTAATAATTAAATAAATTGGGAGAATCCATTTAAGGCATAGATCATGGGAGGACTAGGAATCATGGGCACGATGGAAATGGCACGTAACGCCATGCGTGTGGCCCGTGCCGGTGCTGAAGTATCCGGCAATAACCTAGCAAATGCCTCCAACCCAGCTTATGCGCGTCAGCGTGTCAAAATCACCTCGTCTGTCACTATTCCCGGCGAAAACGGACCGCAAGGCTCTGGTTCTGAAGTTGGCCGACTGGAACAAGTGCGGGACAAGGTATTGGATAAGTCGCTTGTTTCTGAGAAGAGCGTCACCAAATACTTTGAAGCTAAAGAACTTTACCTCCAACGAGCAGAAGCAAACCTAGGGCAAACCATCGATAATCAGACCATAGACGCCGGAGCTGGTTACGGAACCTATGGTATCGCTGAAGGGATGACAGAGTTATTCAACTCTTTTCAATCATTAAGCGTGTCGCCCACCTCTACTGCTGAACGTCAAACGGTAGTCTTTAACGCTCAAAAAATTGCCGATAAGTTTAAAACCGTTGATCGTCGACTGAGTGATTTACGCACCGCAATCAATGATGAGGTCGAAAATGTCATCAAAGAGGTCAACTCTAAGATCAAGGAAATTGCCTATGTAGCGGTAAATATTGGCAATATCGAGATAGTGGAAGGCAGCGCAAATGAGGTCCGTGACTCGTTGCAGGCAGCTATGGAAACACTATCGGAGTACGCCAATATCTCCACCACAACCAATGAGGATGGCATGTTAAATGTCTTTGTGGACGGGCATCAGGTCATCACTGAAAACGTCATGACCAAGTCTGTAACAATGTATACCGATGGTAACGGGATGAGTTGGCTAGCTGATGGAGACACAGGCAATGTCATTAATCTCAAATCTGGTTATCTCAAAGGCATGATTGATGCCCGCGATGTAGGCGTTAAAGACCTTAAAGATAAAGCCAATACGCTCGCAACCCAGCTTATTACTGAAGTCAATGCCCTGCACAAAACGGGTTACGATCTTTATGGTCAAAATGATAATACTGCAGGCCTTTTCACTGGCACTAGTGCAGCTGATATGGAGGTAAACGCAGCAATCATATCAGACCCACGCAAACTACAAGGTTCAAGCTCCGCAACCGAAGTGAGCAATAACGATGTGATTCGTTCCATAGCCGCGTTGAGCTCTAAAACACTTACTAACCTGAGTGGTATGACTTTTAATGAGTATTACGGCAATACCGTAAGTCGATTTGGACAGGATTTAGCTCTCTCGAAATCCCAGCTCAATGACCAAAAAACCGTGCAAAAAATGTTGGAGAGGCAACGTGAATCTGTGATGGGCGTCTCAGTCGATGAGGAGGTGGCGAACCTCGTGATTTATCAACGGGCGTTTCAGGCCTCCGCTCGCTTGCTCTCAACAATGGACGGACTAATGCAAGATGTCTTGAATATGACTCGATAGCTCATGCGTGTAACAACCAACAGCTTTAACAACGACCTTCGACACAACATTACCATGTTGGCCGAACGGCAGTTGCGGCTACAGCAGCAGGTGTCTACCGGTCATCGCATTGACTCTGCTAGCGATGATCCCAACGCAATGAGGCGTGTGCTTGATCTCCGCAACGAGCAAGGGCATCTCAGGCAGTATCAAGACAACATCACAATACTTCGCGAAAACACCAACATGGTGTACTCCACAGTTCAAGGACTCAAAAAACTCAGTGACCGAGCTTCGGAAATTGCTGTAGTAGCCGATGGCACCAAGGGGCCAAGCGCGCTTAATGCCTATGCCAAGGAAGTGGACCAGTTAATTGAAGAAGCCTTCCGAATGGCCAACTCCAAACACCGTAATGTATATATATTCTCCGGAACTAAAGGAACCACAGAAGCTTATACAGCCACTCGAAACTCGGATAATCAAATTACTGCGGTTACCTTTGGAGGTAATACTAACTCAACCAAGATCGATATCGCCTCACACTCTACAGTAGAGGCCAACTACTCTGCAGAAGGCACCAATGGTGTATTTAAGACTAATGTAGCTGGCACTGACTTTATTAAAAACTTGATAGACTTACGAACCGAACTCAGCGATGCCGCCAGCGCCACATCAACTCCGACTGATAAAGCAACAGCATTATCTAACATCAAGGGTACTGTATTAAGCAATCTTGATCTCAGTGAGCTCAATTTTATCGATCACTTTAGCAGCATCGGAGCAAAACTTTCTCGTTTAGAAACCTCCGAAACCATCACGAATCAACAGATTGCCGCTGTGGAACCCTTGATTTCCAATGAAATCGACGTTGATTTAGCCGATACCCTAGTTCGACTTAATGAAATCCAGAATGCCTACACGGCTGCACTACAATCAGGAAGCTCACTCCTTAGAACCTCGTTACTAGATTTTTTACAGTAATTAATTAGATTAAAATGCCTGCACCAATCCAAATGGCAACGATGAGCACGAACCACCTCGCAGTGGAGCGACTCGCTCAGAACAATAAGTTGACCGAAGCAGAGAAAATTGGTGAGGTGGCACAGCAATTTGAGGCGATTCTATTACGACAGTTCCTCAATGAGGCCACCAAGCCGATGCTGAGCCAAAATGAAGGAATGAACCCGGCACAAAAGACCATATATCAGGATATGATCACCAACACGCTTGCAGAAACGATTAGCCAATCAGGTGAATTTGGACTTGCCCAAGCCTTCCGCCATCAACTCATGCCAAGAGACTTTGACATTGAGGAAATAAAACCCAAAGTTGATACGATCGCTGATGAATGAGGAGCTGAACAACCTAATCAACGCTCTACGCGAAGAACTCACGCAGTATGGGGAGGTTTTGGCACTTATGCAAGAGCAGCAAGAGCTCATCATCAATCGTGCGGCGAATGATTTACTGATAAACCTCAATCAAGTTAACGATCAGATGGAACGAGTAGCCCATGCCCGAAATCAACGCGAGATCTGCCGCCACCAACTTGTAACAGCGCTGGGGGGATCTGAAGACACAACCTTTCGTCAGATGACGGAAATGTTATCTTCTGAAGTACAACCTTTACTGGATGCATTAGTGCAGGAAATCAACCAGATGCTACAAAATATTCAACGATGGTTAAGGCAAAATCATCTACTTTTGAAACGCTCCTTGGATCTGATGCAGACAATAATGAAAAATATGTTTCCCAGTGCAGAAGCAGCCGCCGGAACATACGGACGCGGAGGACAGGTTTCGCCTGTTAACCCGCCGCCTAGCACACTATATGAGGGGATTATATAGAATGAAGACCAGTTTAATTATAATGAATTGCGCGACCGTTTTGATAACGTCAACGCTTGTTCTGTCGTCGGCTGAAAGTAATAAAAGATCCATATTTAAGGCCTTGAGCTCTCCTTTAACCGCCCCTGCTGAATCTGGTTATCTAAACAATGGAGAACCTTTCTTGCTTCGCAAGGCGGCCCCATTCCGCCCTCCCGCATATGCTTTGCCCCCACTCCCTATCACACCTGACCCTCAACCACTGCCGCTTGCAGCCTTAAAACCGGTACAACCTATGAACCCGGCTGGTACACAACAAGGAGCCTCGACCTCTCAAACCACAATTCCGGCCATGCAGATGCCTTCGATTCGACCTCTTACAGTTAAAGTAGAACCCACTTTTGTCTCGCCTGCCCTAGGAGCTCATTCAGCTGTGGGTCAATCCGCACAGCTCTCACATCGAAATGCATTTCTTAATCCAGAAATATTCCGTTATTTTAACGGAGATGCTAACGGCACAATGAAAAGCCGTATTAGGCTTAATGACAATTCGCTCTTCACCCTCCCCAATATGAGCCCATTGTTAAGACGACAAGGAAGCACAACCTACCAAATCAAATGAACTTAAGATACTGCATCACTGTCATCGTTATATTCACCTTGTCTGCTTTGCAGACAAAAGGTGCTGCATCTACGCAATCATTCAACTGGGGAGGTTTTTCCGGCTTAACTGGCGTACCCACGCCACTGGAAGAGTACGGATTGACTATAGGCGACATCACCACCACAAGAATCTTTAATCCCATTGGCCAGTTAAAGATTGGCGATTCTATTATAATCGCCCGGCAGATCGAAGATTCAAAGATAGTCAACCCTTGGCAAGAACTCACTCCTGGAACGGGATTGATCGTGGATGGGAGAAAAGCCATCATACGACAGATTCAACCTGATAAAGCTCCCGAAAGCGAGGAATCCGGACTTAGGATAAAACTAAGTGTACAGGAAATTGGCGGGACCACAATGACGCTGGAATGGGAGCAAATCTCATACAAGCTGAACTGGGCAGAAACCGCTCCTGTTAGGGAAGCGACCGTTAAAATGCTCAAACAGAATCTGCGCGTCGGAGCGCATCTAATAATCAATGGCAATCGTAGAGTGATAACCCAAAAGAGCATCGGTTACACTTCCCCAACTTCGACAGACAATAAAAATCTCGAATTTACAGCCCGTTATTATGCTCTGGAAGGATCCAAGGGAACCCTTTCGGGCAAACCCAATCCAACTGAAAACCTGACTGACGCAGCTTGGAGACTCAAGGACGGCGATTTTCCTCTGGCAAATAATACCGCTCAGTTATTGGGTTGGAAATTCCGATCCCGGGACAACGATCCTGACCGCATCCCAAGAGTCACCGTACTGCACAGAGCCAGAGGTTCTGTATCGGAAATTAAACTGGCAGAAAACACGCTCGCCGAGGTGCATGTTCGCAACTCGCATGAAGGCCAAATCTTCACAGACCAACTCAGCTGGGAACAAACCACAAATAATGAGAAAACAGGTTCTCTCTGGCAACTGAAGAGCACCGTAGATGATTTTGTAGAAGTTCTCCGGATCAATGACACCAATATTCAGTTCAGCATAACACCCGATTCACTGATAAAGGCGAATCAGGAGGCTGCCGACTTTTTCAAGAGCAAAAAAAATAATACCGGCCGCAATCAACTCTCTTCGAACATCCTTGATGCCGAAGCAATGGCCAACCAAATCAAAAATTTATTAAAAATTGTCGGTTCCGATGCCTCTGAGACCATCAAGATTGATGCTAAACGTCAGGCACTCATTTATCTGGCACGCTTTTATGAACACCAAGCAGACTTGAAGAAAGCTCTCGATCAAGAAGCAGCTTACCGGGAGAAGATTAAGCTTGAGGAAGCCCGTATGTATGAGCGCCATGCCTGGTTGTATAATCAAAAAATGAAACTTTTGGAAAAAGAAAATGACGGTATAAAAGATTTGGAGGGAACACCGGTAACCCTTGATTTAGAAATCGACGCAATAAACATTTTCGATGCACACGCACAACTTGATCAATACACTCACACTGCTAAGAAGCTAAGCGGCAGTAGTCTAAAATCTGAATACGCACTGCTCAAAGGGAATTACGAAGCTTACAAGACAAAAGCACAACCCTTGCGATCAAAAGATTTAGTTAAGGATGCAGGCAGCAAAAGCCAACGGGATTTATATAAGGAACAAGCCGTAAAAAATTACAGCATGGCACTCCAGTTTTGGTCTGAATATATATACCGCACTGAAGGCCTAAGGGAAGGTGATCGGTTAAGAAAGCTCGAAGAGATTAATAAAAACATCAAGAAGGATCTGGCAGAGATGAAGCCAACCGAACTCTGGAAGAAAGTCGACAGCGACGAATCTGACTCCCTAGACGACGATGAAGTGCGCAAGGTGATGGCAAATATTGGCAAACCGTTTTTGAGTGACGAGGAACTAACGAAAGCAGTTAAGGAGATGAAGGAGATGGTCCCAGACGGCGCGAAGCAGGTTAGTCGAGACGATTTCATCGAGTGGTGGAACAGGCAGGACGCTTCTAAACCAGATGAAAGTTTTACTGGCCTGAGTGAGGGAGCTAGCAAGCTAAGTGAGAGTGGCATTGAGGGAAATACAACACCACCAGACCCTTATCTTCCCGAAATATTTTTGCGCCAAGCATGGATTTACAGGAAAATGGGCCTAACTGACCGGGCAATTTCCACTTATTATGATGTTCTTACCGGAGCCACTAAACAGAAAATAGACAACCTTACCCGCTTTGAACGCATCGCCTTGGTGGCTCGAAGTCAGATTGCAAATTGTTTCTACGAAGATGCTGAAGATGCTGAAGATCTCAGTGAAGCAGTAAATTTATATCAACGCCTACTCCCTTCCGACAACAAGGAACTGGATAGCTCCCAGGTTGAACTCAAGCTTCTTCGCGCTCTGTTTAGATCAGATAATCAGGCACTGAAAGATGCACGACGTATTGACAGAAACTTTGAACAACTTAAAAGGCGAAATAAAGCGGATGCAAGACGTGCTCAAGTCAAGTTTGATAAGGCCATCAAGGACAAAGAGTACGACAATGAGGAGGAAAAATTTACTAAAGATCAGATCACAAAGCTGAAAGAACTTCATGAGATGCAAGAAAAAGAGGCGAGGCAAATAAGGGACGGAAAAACAGCCGAGATCGAACAAATTCGAATCACGAACTGGAAACTCCTTAAGAGACATACCGAACAGTACATTGATCGTCATAAAGCAACCGAGCCAGATTTGGAAAAGAGTGGAGAAGTGCTTTACTATCAAACTCGGGCTAACTACGAGCTAGGTAACGAACAACGTGTCGAACGTAATTTAGAGATTTTATTAGAAAATGATTCAGCCCCTGCGCCACTCCGCCAAGCTTGGTTGGCCACTCGAGTGCGAATCTTTATTGACATAGCCAACACTTTTTATTCTGCAGCTGTCATACAACAGATAGAAGAGGGCAACCCATCAGAACATGTCCATCCAGAATATCTCAAGGCGGCTATCAGAGGCTATGAGGAGGCATTGGAATATGACCAGACATACCGTAGCCAAATCATGTTGCGCCAACAAATCGCGTTTTGCCAGGAACTGCTCAAGCAATCCGAAGATGCAATAAAGACTTATGAAGCAATAGATAGCCTTTGCGCAATGCACCCTTACGATCTGAACCCCACGCTTAAAGTCGCGCAAAATTTGGCGAAAATGAAATTAAAAAATCTGAAAAACAAAAAAAACCAACTTAAAGAAGCAATCAGTAGGAATTAGCATCTTTTTTTATTTGATTAACGCAGCGGATTAATGAGCTCCCCCCACGACCCTCATTCCACCGGTAACACCAACGCCTCCCATGAGGAGTTGGTCGCCTTAGCCCATGCCCTACAGGCCCATATTGACTTGTGTAGTGAAATTCTTCAGGTAGTTAAGAACGAACACCAGCAGCTCAAAGCAAATCAGGTGGATGATCTCACGCAACTACAGGGTGCCAGGCAGGGGATGCTCGAGAAATTATCCGCCGCACAGTCTGAAATCTCCTCGCATAAAGATGCATGGGACGCTTTAAGCCAATCGCAAAAGCAAAGCATGCCAGAAATAGGCAAACGGTTGAGCCTCTGCACCGATTTAATAATGAAAATTGTTTCACTCGACCGGGAAAATGAGCAACTCATGTTACGCAATAAAATCGTTCCCCCCGGTCATCTACCGCCGGCTGAAAGGCAGAATCCCAATTTAGTTGCCAAGATTTATAAAAATAAACCTTAACCGATGGGCGTAGAAAAAGTCATTGTGGTTGCTCAAGAGGATTTCCTCCGCAAGCAAGTTGCTCAGTTTTTACGGAAAAAGCGGATCGATGTTGCCGAGTGTGGCACCATTCAGGAAGCCCACGAATATTTGGGCAAAGGTAATTTCGATCTGATGTTACTTGACGAATCATTGCCTGATGGAAGTGGGGCAGAGTTCTTGATAGAGGTGAACCTCCGCCCATCCAAGCCAATGGTTGTCATGATGGGAGCTGAAGGCTCCGTGGATACGGCCGTTAAATGCATGAACGATGGAGCATTTGACTACCTGATTAAACCATTCTCCAATGAACAGGTCGAAATCGTCCTGCGCAAAACTGACCAGTTCGCACAGGTATTAAATGTTAACCAATTCCTCACCCAACAGGATGGCGAAGAAGCCGACAATGAGATCCTTGGCAACTCGCCATCAACTGAGCAGCTTCGAAAATTGATCCGACGTGTTGCTCAAACCGATGCCACTGTTTTGATACAGGGAGAGAACGGCACTGGAAAAGAGTTGGTTGCACGCGCATTACACAAAAATTCACCTCGAAAAGACGGACCTTTCATTAAACTTAACTGTGCTGCTTTGCCTGAAAATCTAGTTGAGAGTGAACTTTTCGGTCATGAAAAAGGTTCCTTCACAGGTGCTACAAACAAACGAGAAGGACGTTTTGAACTCGCGCACGGCGGTACTATTTTTCTGGATGAAATCAGCGAAATGTCACTTCCTTTGCAAAGCAAACTTCTTCGAGTGCTTCAGGAACGAGAATTTGAACGTGTAGGAGGCAATCGCACGATATCAGTGGACGTACGTGTCGTTGCGGCAACCAACCGAAAACTCGAACAGAGCGTCGAAAAGAATGAATTTCGTCAGGATCTTTATTTCCGCCTGAATGTCGTCCCTATCCACGCCCCACCCTTGCGAGAACGTGAAGGTGATGTGGAACTGCTGGCCGAATCTTTTACGCAACGTTTTATTCGCAGTCACGGGGTTCCGGTCAAAGGACTTACTCCAGATGCCATTCAGGCGCTCAGCTCGCACGGTTGGCCTGGAAACATTCGAGAATTACAAAATGTGATTGAAAGAGCCGTAATACTCTGTGGAGAGGATGGTTATATCCATCCCGAACAACTCGGATTAACAGCCCCACCGCAAACAGGTGCAGGCGATTCCCCAAGTGCAAACCGCGAATACAATCCGGAAACGACACAAACTATCGATGAATCAGAAACGTCCGCAAAGGCAATTGATTATGAATATAGCAACGATCTCCTGACATTAGCCGAACTGGAAAAACGTCACATCCTCTCCGCTCTAAACCAGAACGATGGAAACCGTACCCGTACCGCCGAGGTTCTGGGCATCAATATCCGCACTCTTCGAAATAAGCTCAAAGAGTACACAGATGCCGGTGTAGCGATTGATTGATCCTAAGTTTGGCCTCTGTTAAAAACCCTTCATGGAAGCGAAGGGCGAGTCCAACTTAAATTGTTTGCTTAGTCAGGCGCAAGCCGCAAGATTGGATAACCACCTTGAGAAAGCCTCTGCTCTCTTAGAAAAAGCTTCCTTATTAGCCCCCAACTCCATCCCTGTCTTAATGGAGCAAGGTCTTCTCTATCAACAATGCAACCAATGGGATGCATCTCGACGATGTTTTCAAAGGGTATTATCGACTGACCCGGAAAATCCACAAGTGCTGAATGCTTTAGGGCACACGTGGCAGGCAGAAAGCAACTTCAATGAGGCGCTAAAATTTTGGAAAAAGGCAATAATAATTCAACCTGAATATGCTGATGTCTGGCAAAATATTGGGCTGGCCCATGAGCATTTGGATAACCTTTCTGAGGCAATTTCTGCCCACCAGAAAGTGGTTGAGCTTAAGCCAACCGATGCTCGCGCACACCGTTTACTGGGTATGTCCCAACTTGATCTTGGCCTACTTACTGCAGCCGGAAAGTGTTTTGATAGAGCACTCGAGCTGGAGCCAGAGAATCCGGAAAACCGATGGCAAAGATTTTTCATCCAAGCTCTGACTGGCAAATTTCCAGATGCATGGGCCGATTACGAATGCCGTTTTGAACTCCCCGGACGAACCACTCCGGACCACGGATTCCGGAAACCCAATTGGCAGGGTGAAACATTACCCGAAAAAACACTCCTCTTATACGCTGAACAAGGGTATGGCGACACAATCCAAATGGTTCGATACATAGAAAAAGTTTCAAAACATGTCGGAAAAATCATTCTTTGGGTTCCTTCCACTCTCGCCGGACTAATGGAATCGATTCAAAAAGTCGATGAAGTAATCACACGCAAGCCCAATGAAGATACATTTGACATCCAGCTTCCCTTAATGAGCCTACCGGGAGTCTTTAATGATTCGATGGAAACAATACCCAAACAAATACCCTATCTCGAAAATAGCCAAAAGGAGGACGAATCAAATTACCATAGGATCGGCATTTGTTGGACAGGATCCGGCAACCAGCCTCTAGATCGACGTTCAATTCCCATTGAAGAATTCCAGTATTTATTCGATCGTACTGATCTAGAGTTCCACAGCTTGCAAATTGGGCATAACCCACCCTGCCCCCTTCATGACCGTTCTCATGAAATGATCGATTTCAAAGCAACCTCAGAAATCATCCAGGATTTGGATTTAGTGATTAGCATTGATACTTCGATAGCCCATTTGACTGGAGCCATGGGCAAGCCCGTATGGATTCTGTTAAATTTTGCTCCCGATTGGAGATGGGGAATTGAAACAATCCATTCAGCCTGGTATCCGAGTGCTCGACTCTTCAGGCAGAAATACGGGGAGTCATGGAGTGCAGTCATCTACCGATTATGCCAAGAGCTGTAAAATAAAAAAGAACGGGCGGTCCAAAGACCGCCCGTTTTGATTCTATTTCCCTCAATTAGGAGAGAAGACGCAGAGAATTCTGCGGAAGCATGTTTGCTTGCGCAAGCATCGCTGTGCCAGATTGAACTAGGATGTTGTAACGAGCAAAGTTGGTACTCTCGTTAGCCACATCTACGTCCTTAATACGGCTCACTGAAGCCATTAGGTTCTCATTAAGAATACTAATTTGCTCCTGTGTGAACTGAATACGCTGAATATTCGCGCCAATACTGGCACGATGTGTCGCAACTGCCTCAATAGCAGTCTTAATCGTACTCACAGCACTCGCAGTGGTCGCCGTGAAGCTAGCACCAATGACTGTAGTAACGTTAGAATCATTAAGATCCTTGGCATTAAGACTCCAGGTGTTTGCGTCACTATCCTTGGTAACAGCCAGCCCCGTACCGTTGAATAAGCTCACGCCATTGAACTCTTTGAGACCAATGTCACTGATATAGTTTCTCAGATCCGTGAACTCTGTATTGTAGTTGGACTTATCGTTAGTGGACTTCGTGGCGTCTGATGCAAGCACCGACAATTCACTCATCCGATCCAACGCCTTGGTGACCTTCTGAAGAAAGCCATCCTGGGTTTGACTATAAGACAATGCACTAGTCAGGTTGCTGTAAACACTTCGGTTACGCGAAATAGTCGCGTCCTGCTTGTTTACAACAGCTAATCCAGCCGCATCATCAGATGGGTTAACAATCTTCGACCCCGACGCTAATCGAGATAAAGCCTTGTTAAGGTTTGCAGTATTTTCTGAAAGCGTTCTCATTGTATTGAGCGCTCCCACGTTCGTGTTGATAACCATCGTTACAACTCCATTTGTTAGTTTAAACGGCGTCCATGCCGCCAAGCTTTGTTCAGGTGCTTGCCTGCGTGAGTTTTAAAAGGCTTCACGAGGCCCAGATTGGATATCGGCAATTTATCCAAAATCTTTAGTTAATATTTTCATTTTATATTTATTTAGTTCTTTATTCGGGCCTGTTCATCCAAGCCCTCCCTCTCCAGATCCTCCTGGAGCTTTAAATTCATCTCTTCTCATTTACTCTACCTTCCATCCGGGCCTGTTCATCCAAGCCCTCCCTCTCCAGATCCTCCTGGAGCTTTAAATTCA
>CAJWKQ010000038.1 GCA_913041895.1 uncultured Verrucomicrobiales bacterium | reverse complement strand
GCAGTAACCTTTTTGGTTTGACCAGCAAATTGCACCGTAACTTTTTCGCCTGGCTCCGCCCAACCCCAAACTGGAACTACGTTACTTCGCTGTAAAACCATGTGATCGCTAAAAACAGCGGGAAGTTTGACTTCAGCTTTTGCAATCAATGCAATGAATCCAATTAAGATAACAAAACGGTGCATGAAATGAAGATGAGCTTTGGTAACGTAAAGAGCAAGCCGCTAAACATCACAAACCATCGCCGCATGGCGCAGCGCAGCAACCGGGTCATCCCAAGTAGGAATGAATTCCTGCGCCACAAAATCCTTGTAGCCGGTCTCAACAATAGCACGCATGATGGCAGGGTAATTAATTTCTTGGGTATCATCCAATTCAGCACGACCTGGATTACCCGCCGTGTGATAATGACCAATCACATCCTTGTACTGGCGAATACGCCGGATCACATCTCCATTCATGATCTGTACGTGATACACGTCAAATAACAGCTTCATGTTTGGAGAATCGACTTTTCGAATAAGCTCAACACAATGGTCAACATCCTCCCCAAAATAGCCTGGATGCCCTTTCATTGGATGGCTGTCGTCACGCGTATTCAAGTGCTCCAACACAAGATTTATTTTCTTTTTCTCCGCATAGGACATCACCGCCTTCCACGCCTCGACACAGTTGGTAGCACCAGCTTTATCAGTTAACCCTTTCTCGCGCATACCGGTGAAGGTGATGACACTTTTGGTGCCGATCTCCGAAGCGAGATCAATCCCACTTTTAAGCTTCTCAACCACCATATCACGGTTAGCTGCTACACAGGGACCCTTCTTAAAACCATGCCCTCCACTTACCAGGGAAATTTTTAATCCAAGCTTGCGAATAGCCGGATAGTCCTTGGCAGATACACCTTCCATAGCCTCGATCCCGATGGCTTTGCAATGCTTAGCCAATTCCATCACAGGCATCGGCTTGAAGCACCAACCCATAACCGACTGACGAATACGGCCTTTATTGATCTTAAAATTAGGAGTTAATTCAGCACGTGGTGTTTGGGCTGAAACAGTGGCGGTTGCAGCAAGGCTCAATGCCCCTGTCTTTAAGGCATCACGACGGGAAAAGTTCATGCCTAATTGTGGGTTTTAAACGATCAAGCGCAAGCCCAACTGACTAATCTATTTGATGGTCTTGATCACACCTCATGCAGAAGCTGATTTGCAAGTCCTATTGATAGAAACACAACTGTACTCACCAAAGCTTCTATAGTTAGAGATAGAAAGGTCGTGCGAATTATTCAGCAGATTAAACACCTTAAATATTAGCAGTTAATTTCCACCATCAGACTGATCTTGGGAAAATCGGGTAAAAGTGGCTTTGCGCGTAAATATTACTTTGCCATCCTTCTTCACTTGAGTCGCAAACAACCTTTTGTTTCTATTAATTATCTGAAACGTACTTTCCTCTTTGGCTCCGTCAGGATGGCTTGACTTCCCATGAAACGTCCTTGTTTTAACATCATAAATCTCTCTTGAAACCCCCTCCGGAAAACCTTCTCTTTTAAGGCGCCAGATAAACACCCCCTGTTTGGCGTCATATTCTTTTAGTCCAACGAAGGGAACTTCCTTGTTATTGATTTTTGCGGTGAAAAGAACCTCAATTGACTTACCTTTAACTTTCCACTGAATGATCCAAATACCGCTCTCATCCACTGGTTTGCGGGGAAGACCAGTATTTGGATCAACTCCTATCAAGTGGGATTTACCTGTAACCTTCCACGTGCCAATATCATCGGAAAAAAGGTCTGCCACCTGCTTAGGCGTAAACTTATTTTTTGCCGGCGGTGGGGATTTTTTCTCATCAGCCCTCAATAGAGGTAGAGCCATCACTATTACCAAAAACCAATGCTTCATATGCACCAATTCTACATAATCGGCTGTTTTTTTCTAATATAATAACCGACTAAGTTTATAATCATGTTTGTTACTTGGATAGCAACCAACACTTTTTTAAATGAGGTCGATATAACAGTACTAAAACAGGGTCACGTTTTGTTCATCACAAACTCTGACCAATTCCTGACCAACTTTTTTGGTCACAACCCGTGTAGAAAACTGTTTTTCACAGTTTAAGAGTTATTAAGGTGATTTTGGATGAACCCGTTATTTCCCGATTCTAGCACTGTTAATTGGGGGTTATTTCACAAGTTGTGCCTCGTTAACTAACTTATGTTTGTTACTTGGATAACTTAAGTTTTAAGCTTCTTACCTCTCCCTTAAATTTCTGATTAGCTGGATACCTTCCGACAGCTCCATTGCGATCCTCTCCCACCTCCAAACCATCAAGTGGCATATCTCTCATTGGACCAGGAGTTTTGCCTTCTAAAACCACCTTATCATTCACCTTTAATACCACCTCACCTTCAGCTGTTAACTCTGCCGCGACCTTCACTGCTGACTTTGGAAAAGGTTCTTGAGCAATGAGCGAGGTTAGTTCTCCGCTATGACGGGTTACAAAACGCAATTGCCCCTTCCACACATGCAAAGCCCAGCCATGATTGGTTCCACCTTGGGCCACAATAACCCCATCATTACCCTTTGTTTCCACCGTAGCCGTAACAATAAACCCACGTTTACTCACCATAGGGGCTTCAGATTGCGGTAAATGGTCGCCCTGCTTTAAGGTGAAATTTTTCTTCTTGGAAAATTTTTTCTTCTTGGGATCCCAAGGCCATGGCTTCGCCAATGCCTCCTTGGCCCACGCTTCCCATCGCTCGGCCATTTTATTCATCCTTGATGATTCTTTCTCTGCTAAATTATTTAACTCAGTTCGGTCCGCCTCAATATCATATAACTCCCACGGCCCATTGGCGCCCTTGGCGACTAGTTTCCATTTACCTTCTCGCATCGCACGATTTCCTTCGTGCTCCCAGTAAATCGGCTTTTCACGCCCCATATCCTTACCGTTAAAAGCTGGGAAGAGAGAAACTCCCTGCATTGGAATAATTGGTGTATCACCAATTTTAGTGGGATAACTGGCTTTACCCAAATCCACACAGGTCGCCATGAGATCAATCAAATGCCCCGGCTGGTTTTCGAGTTTACCCTGACGACTCTTATCAATGCCTTTAGGCCAATGGGCAATCAGTGGCGAACTGATTCCACCCTCATGCACCCAGTGTTTGTATTCACGAAAAGGGGTATTGCTGGCATTGGCCCAAGCAAGCCCATACCCATGGTAAGTATCTGCCCCACCAGTCATAACTTCAGTGCCCTGCTTGACCACACGACCATCACGGGTCCTTTTGGGAATCATATCAAACTGCAAGTCACCTTTGCCCATGGGCTTAAGTTGCTGGGGGTCTTTATCGCGATACTGAATACCATTACGACGCCCCATACCCTCGGCACAACCTCCGTTATCAGCTAGAAACAGAATCAGCGTATTATCGTACTCCCCAGTTTCCTTTAGGGCATTTACCACCCGCCCCATGCCGGCATCCATATTGGTAACCATAGCGGCGTAAGTTTCCATTAGCCGAATCTCCCACTGCTTATTCTTGGCACTCTCCCACGCGGACGCTGACCTATCCCTTGGGACCATTTTCCATTTGGGATCAATCAACTCCATCTTCAACTGACGTTCATAACGAGCCTCACGCATAGCATCCCAGCCGGCATCATATTTCCCTTTGTACTCGGCTATATCCTTGTCCTTGGCGTGCATCGGCCAATGGGGGGCAGTATAGGCCACGTACATAAAGAAAGGTTGGCCAGTCTTATGCTCCTTAATATAACGAACCGCATGGTCACTGATTGCATCGGTGTAGTAATAGTCATCTGTTAGGTAACCTGTATCAGTCAGTGGAGATACCTGTGTATTTTCCCGGGTCAGAGAATTGGGATCAAAGAAACTTCCCGCACCGTGAATGGTCCCATAAAACCGATCGAACCCGCGTTGACGAGGCCAGTTGTACTTTGGCCCTTCAGGTTTTACGTGAGGAGTCACATGCCATTTCCCGGACATGTAAGTGGCGTAACCTGCTGTCTTCAAAACTTCAGCAATCGTTCTCACATTCTTACCCAAATCCCCTTTAAATCCGGGCAGGTTTTGATTACTCATCATCCAGCCAATACCGGCCTGATGAGCATATACCCCTGACAAAAGAGTGGCGCGAGTAGGACAACAGCGCCCTGTATTATAAAACTGGGTAAATCTCACACCCTTGTCTGCCAACCCATCCAAATTAGGCGTCCTGATCTCACCCCCATAGCAACCGATATCACTCCAACCCATGTCATCAGCCATGGCAATAATGATATTAGGTCGTGGCGTCTTAGCTGCATTCAGCAACAGTACAGAAAAAAGAAATACGCTGATAATTTTAGGCAAGTGCATGGGCTAATTAAAGCACTGGCTAATGAAACGAACAAGCAGGCATAGAAAAAAAGAGAAACTTAAAGACTACACGACCGATCAAAAGGGCATTTTTTCCCCTGGCTTCACAACACTCAATTGGCCATTGCCTTCCTTAATAAGCACGTGTTGGTTAGCCTCTAAGGCATTGAAACGCTGCTGCTTGCCTGAAGGCCAGCGGATAAATAATTCATCAATCTCTTCCCCAGCGCCCAATCCAATATGCACAGAAGAACCCGCCTGAGAGAAAAAAGTATTAACCGGCCAAAGTTCGCGGACAATCTGGCGATTGCCTATTTTTGCCACAACCCGTGAACCGATACCAAGACGATTACTCTCCACCCCACGTAGGCTGACTTTCAGCCAGTTTTGTTTTGGGAAATGATTTTGAAATAGCTTCAACGGCCCTCCCCCCACTTGACGCACCATTAGGTCTTGTTGGCCATCGAGATTAAAATCAATCGGCACTACACAACGTCCGTCGCCATCAGAATCCGCACCGGAACTGAAGCTAACGTCGACAAAATTTTCACCCCCGACATTGAGGTAGGTGCGATTTCGCTCGTAACCACTCAGATTATGACTCAGCTGAATATCAAAGACATTACCAGACCAAAACTCATCAAGACTCTCGTCCAGTTCAGCGGGCTTGGGCACCTGACATGCTCGATCGAAAGGCTGTGACACGACAGCCTGCCAAAGACATGGTCAGCCATCTGGCTTGTCACGCGTGCGGCTCATAAATCCGGTCGTGGCGTGAAGATCAAGGAACCCATCGTTATCGAGATCTGTCAGAGTCGGGGCATAAGCCCATCCGATACCGTAAACATCGTAAGCCTTTCCGACCGGCTCAAATTTAAGACCACCCTGATTACGATAAAGCTGGCTACCGGCAACCATCCGCTTGAGCTTCGCCATCGTTTCAGGTTTATAGGCATCTCGTTTAAGATTCCCAATAACCCGGTTACCCGATTTTGAGTACATACTAGCGACATATAAATCGATATTACCGTCGTTATCAAAATCACCACTGGCAAGCCCCATGGAACCAAAGTCCGCAGCGCTTTCAGCCAGTTCGCGTTTTTCAAATGCCCCATTGGGATTGTTAATTAAAAGGACGCCATTTCCATACTCATGAATGACATAAAGATCAGGTCGATTATCATTATTGGCATCAAACCAAACCGATGAAAAAGTGGAACGTAAACCACCGTCGGTTCCAGTAGCCTCTGTTACATCTTCAAACTGCCAGTTCCCCTTGTTTCGAAGCAGCTGATTCCTGTCATCATCACCCACTTTACCGTCAATCCAGCCACCCTTCAAAGGCTGGGAATCAACGCGGAATAAATAAACATCGAGCAGCCCATCTCCATCATAATCAGCTACTGCATGGTATGGCTGCCCTCCCGATGTTTTAAACCTGCCCACTTCCATGAAATTACTCTTCTCAGTAACTTCCTCAAATTTTTCACCCTTCAGGTTTCTAAAAATCTGGCCGGTGTGAGTAACCAAGTCCTCCCATCCATCTCCATCGAGATCCATCCAGCCTCCAATCATGGCAAGCTTCGGATTAAAGCCTACCTTATCGCCCACATCGGTAAACCGCCCTTGTGAATTGCCTTGATATAACTTGAAACCGCCTCGAAGATGAGAGTCAGTAATTAAAAAGTCCTCGACGCCGTCGTGATTGAAATCGCAAATAAATACACCACCAGTATTATGATTGGCTTTTTTCGGATCCATAAGCCAATTGTCCTGCAACTCAAGAACATTAATACCCTGTGCAGCGGCGACATCCTTCATTAAATATTGAGTACTAACTGTAGTTTTAAGACGGGTTGATTCGCCCGCCTTAAGCCAGCCACCGGTACTGAGCCCTTCCTCAGTGGGTTTATTCACCTGCACATCGAGATAAACAAAGATTTCCAATGGCCCTCCTTCTTTACTTTCCCCCCAGAAACGCACCTTTACATTCCCCCGCCACAAACCCTCCAGCTCGTACCGAACCTCCGGAGCAAATTCCATCAAGGAAATCTTCGCCTCAGGATCCCGATCGAAAGCAGACATTAATTCCTGAAGCCAAAGGGTAAAGTTTTCCCGATCCACAGCCCTTCTTGTTCCCGTTTTTTTCTCCCACCGATCTGCTGTAAGAACTTCACCCACCGAGTGTTTTACCTTTGCCTCGTCACCCGGTACCTGTCCTTCAAAATCCCCTGCCAAATGCCAGGAAATGCGTTTTGAATCACGCTTCTGTAATGCTTCCACGAGAGGGCCAAGCCCAAACTTACGCAGTAACGAACCATGATGTTCTGTATCCCAAAGGTATTTGCGCTCTTTTTCTGACAATGTCAGGCTCGAGTTAGCCACCAACTCACGACTTACCGGGCGGCCCTCCTTGAAAATTACATGGTGCTCCATCACCCCTTTTTCATCCCACTCACGGCGAACCCCTTGAGGCACGCCATCTTTAAATACCATCAATGACTTTAACTGTCCGTTTTCATACCACTCCTTTTGCTCTCCCTCAGGCTTGCCTTTGGAAAAATTTACCTCACCCAACTTCTTCCCACTGGCAAAAAACTCACGGTGCTGCCCTTCCTGAAAGTTATCTTTCCACTGCTGCTCCACTTTCACACTTCCATCGGGATAAAGCATCTTAAATGCCCCATGCCGCTTCCCCTCTTTAAAATGTATTTCAGCTCTTGACGCACCGCCCGGATAAGTCGTCTTTAAAACACCAGTAAATAATTCCTGAGACTTAACCAATCTCGCCAAGCCATCCTTCCCGGGCGCCACCTCCGCCTCGGTTACCTCCCTCACATTTGACTCTGTTTGGCCTTTGTTTTTTTGGGAACACGACACCAATAGCAACAAAGCTAAAATGGAACATAGAATTCGCATCGGTCTTTTTACCTTATAAAAAGGCGCTGCAACCATTCAACAAAAATGAGGGTTGCTGAATTTTATTTGGGGTAATCTGCACCATTAAGGCTACTGACCACACTCTTTTGCCAAGCAGCCAGTTCGCCCTTGAGACGGGTCAGTACTTCTGGCTGGGCAACAGCCAAATCGGTTTTTTCCTGAACATCCTTCCCAAGATTATAAAGTTTATAGGTCGGGTTGGTGCCAGCCTTGTTGACGATCCGGTGTAGTTTCCAGTCGCCATTAATCCAGGCAGAGGGTCCGGGGAATTTATCCAATGGATATTGCCTATCGACAAAACCGGCTTTGGGAGCTGGCGCCTGATTCCCTGCAACCTGCTCAACACGCAAATCTTCGAGTATTTTGCGGGCATGCATCCCACGACCACTCGCCGGATAATGCCAAAAACCCATAGGTTTTTTTCTAACGAAAGTTTTACCCTGAATGAGAGGAGCCAAGCTTGCTCCGTCCAGTAACGGTTGCTGGATTGGTTGCTTGACTCCGGCCAATTCCAAAATAGTGGGATAAATATCCACGGTATTGGCCGGCACATTCGTGATGCGATGTTTCTTGATGACATCGGGCCATTCAATAATTCCGGGCACACGGATACCACCTTCCAACAACTTGCCTTTCTTCCCCGATAACCCAGCCATCGAATTAGGCTTTAATCCTCCATTATCGCTGCAGTACCAGAGGATGGTATTGTCAGCCACACCAAGCTTACGCAGACCCTTACGCAGTTGTCCCATGGCGGCGTCCATACCGGTGATCTCCGCATAGAAGTTGGCGTACGCATTGGTTTCGCCTTCATACATTTTCAGGAATTTTTCGGTGCCAATGTGCGGCCCGTGCGGGTTGCCAAACCAGATAACCGATAAAAAAGGTTTATCTTTTACCTTAGCCATCCATTTTAAGGCCAAGTCTACAGTAACTGCCGAACTTTCGCCGTTGGTTTCAATGACTTTACCATTGTGACTAAAGAGAGGGCTATTCTCATAAAAGTTGGGCGCTGAGGCCCATTCATCAAAACCGTTTTTACCGGGGGCCACTTCACTATCTGCACGCACTGAACCCAAGTGCCATTTACCAAAGTGGCTAGTAGTGTAACCCGCACTCTTTAAAGCTTCAGCAATGGTGATCTCGTGTTTACGCATCGTGTGACCCCATTGGAAGCAACCCATACGATTGGGGTGCCGCCCGGTGAGCACACTGGCGCGGGTGGGTGAACAGACGGGTGCGGCTGCATAAAAGCGATCAAAGCGAAGGCCGGTCTTGGCCATTTCATCAAAGACGGGAGTCTTGAGAACTTTATGGCCCATATAGCCCATATCCCCCCACCCCTGATCATCGGCCATGGCGAGAATGATATTAGGACGTTTATTTGCAGCCTGACCGGTGAAGATCGCGATAAAGATTAGTAGTGTGAAAAATATTCGTGGTTTCATTCTTCAATCAGCGTAAAATTACTTACTCTATGGTATCACCCCTTCTAATATTGGTGATATATTAATCAAAAAATCCCAGACCCCATCCTTAGTAACATTTTTAGGGTCGTTATTTGGTAATATTAACCTGGCTATCTTTAGTTCTTCTCTCCGTTTCGCCATCCATTGAGCAGCCATAGCCTGACCTTTTTCCTTATCCTTCGGAGAAAAACTCCATGAATGATCGCCAACAATTTCCAAAGGACCACTTTGCCGGGCAATTAACAGTAATTTATATGCCTCAGGATTGTTTTTCATCATTAAACTCGCTTCACCATATATTAACGCAAGAAGCTGTGCGTAGAAATTTAAGCCTCTAATATCCTTTTCTTGATCAATGGCCGAAGAAAGAAGTTGAGCTGCAGATTTCATCCACTTTTTGCCCACATCCACATCCTTCCTTACACCATAACCAACCAGATATATAGTACCTATGCGGTAGCAAGCAGTCCCCCGGGTGCCTGGATTTATTTTTTCGTTTCTTGCCACATCATTGAATAACCGGGCTGCTTTCTCAGGCTGAGGCTTAAAACCTTTTAGCGAAGGAGCGTTAAGAGGGGCCATATGAATAGTTGCTAGAGGAAAGGCTGCACCTTTTACTCCTGCACCCAAAGCCATTTGGAAATATTTCGCCGCCTGCCTCAAGTCTTCTTGGACCTCTTCACCCTCAAAATGTAGGCTTCCTAAAACCATCATTGCATATGTATTTCCACCTTCAGCAGATTTGGCGTACCACGCTGTAGCCTTTTTAATGTCCTTGGCTACACCCAACCCCTCTGCATACATTTTTCCTAACCTATATTGAGCCTTCACATTCCCTTGGTTAGCAGCCTTAACAGACCATTCTAAAGCCTTCCCCAAATCTTGCTTCACTCCTAGACCATGCCGATACATTTGACCCACTAAATTTTGTGCTTCAACATAACCTCCATTGGCGGATTTTGTGTACCACTCTGTAGCCTTTTTAACGTCTTTATCCACGCCTAAACCCTGCCTATACATTCTTCCCAACCTATATTGGGCATTCACATTCCCTTGGTTGGCAGCCTTAACAGACCATTCTAAAGCCTTCTCCAAATCCTGCTTCACTCCTAAACCATGCCGATACATTTGGCCCAAGTTATTCTGCCCCAATGCATCGTTCTGATTCGCTGCCTTCGCAAACCACTCCAAGGCCTTGGTATAATCCTGTTTTACACCCTTACCATCCCGATATAACACCCCCATGTTTAACTGGGCCCGCGCATTCCCCTGCTCAGCAGCTTTAGTAAAAAGCTCAACTGCTTTATCTAGATCCTGTTTTACGCCGCGACCGAGAGCATACATCACTCCAAAATAATTCTGACCGTTGGCTTCGCCCTGTGAAGCGGCCAATCGAGCCCATTTCAATGACTGGACATCATCTTTCTTCACTCCTTCCCCTTTAAAATAGTAGCGAGCCAACAGACCTTGAGCCTTAGCATCTCCATTCTCTGCCTGTGCCTTTACTTCGGAAATCTGCTTTCTTGTAGGAGGAGCTTCCGCGCCCACCAAAGGCAGACAGATTGTCAATAATACTAAGAGAATGGATTTCGTGTTCATGCTTATTTCTTATCTTTAATTATTAGTTTTTCAAACTTGGCCACTTTAACAGCCTTAATGTTTCCATCAGAACCATCCTTACCGGTGGTGCCATCAGCGCAATAGAGGCTTTTATTATTGGGTCCGCGCAGGACGCCGTAGCCACAATTGAAGTTGTATTTACCCACCATCTTAAAGTCCGGTGTGGTTTTAAGAAGCACACTGCCATAACACGCAAACCACCAGTGGCCCTGAGCAAAGGCCGCCGCCTGAATGCCAAGGCGCGTCCAACCGCTTTTGATCACGTGACGTTTTTTGAAATTAAATTCCCTGTCGTATTCATAAACATAATTTTCCTGCACGCCCTCGGGCAAACCGCCCACCACAATAAAGCGGCCATTCTTCTCTGCAATCCCCCCTGCCCCATGCTTCACTTCCGGCACCGGATACTTGGCCAGGCATTCGAGATCTTTGGAGTTATAAACATACACCCAGTTATCAGACTTACCCTCAGGATTATTGAAAGCGCCAAAATTGACCGCACAATAAATTTTCCCACCCGCAAAACATACATCACCATGGTGGTCAGGCACTTCAATCTTCTTTATAACCTTACCCTTGATATCGGTCTTGACCAGTGCACGTGTAAAGCTCCAGAAGAAATTACCATTAGTTCCCCGACACACGCCCTGTAAATGCCCGGCGTACTTACCCTCACACAGAACTTCTGCTGGCGACTTGGGAACTTTGGGTTGATTGGCGCCAGGTTTCGGATACTTGGACAAATCAAAGGTCGTGCGTGTACCTTTCATTCGGTCGAGCTCCTGCTGCAGTTGCGCGTAAATATTGCGGGCTTTCGGATCCAACTCACCGGGGCTAACCGGATTCTTTTCCGCGACGTCTTTATATACATTGTACAGCTTACCATCGGGGTAGAGTTTCCAGTCTGCACTGCGGGCAAACTCCTGCCCTTTCGCTCCTCCATTACGCGCATACCAGCAGTAACTCACTTGCCGCGCCGGCTTACCGCCCTTGAGATGACCCAAAAAACTGACTCCATCAATCTTGTACCCCACTTTTGCCCCGGCTGCCTCAGCAATGGTCGGCAGTATGTCACTGAAATTCACAATAGCCCGAGTGGTTTGACCTGCCTTGATCGTGCCGGGCCAGCTGACAACAAAAGGCACATGATTGCCTGAGTCGGGCATACTCCCTTTGCCTCCTTTAATTATACGACCATTCATTACGCCGGTGACACTGGTGGCTGTACCGTTATCACCGGTAAAAATAATGAGTGTCTTTTCAGTGAGCCCCTGCTCCTCAACCTTGGCCACGATCTTGCCAATGATTTTATCGACATACGCCACCATCTCGCGGAAGTACTTCGGTTGTTTCTGTGTCTGGCCACCCCCTTCCCAACCCTTGCTCTTGGGGTCCCAGTCCTTGGAATCCGGGGTCGGCTCAAAGGGCCAGTGCGGCAGGATCATGGGGTAGTAGCCAAAGAAAGGTCTATCCTTGTTGCGTTCAATAAAATTACACAGGTAGTCACTGGCGATATCCGGGCCATACTTGCCGGGGTAATCGATCTCCTTGCCATTCACTTCCATACCCACATTAGGATAGCGGGCGGGTCGGCGGGTGAGTTGCCAAAGACAATATTCATCAAAGCCAAACTTGGTCGGCCCCTCAAAACCACCTTCCAGCTGCCACTTGCCGACAATGCAGGTCTTGTAACCGGCACCTTTCATCACATGACCGAAAGTTCTGGCCTTGGGATCAAGCAAACCAAACCTGACGTAGTTTCTCTGGTTATAGATGCCCGTCATGATCTGTACGCGCGAAGGCGTGCAGATGGGCTGCGAATAGCCGTGGTCAAAGCGTATACCGTCCGCTACGAGTTTATCGATATGGGGGGTAGAATAATGATCCTTCTCGCCCAACTTAGCCTTGGGGTAATTATACTTGGTAATCAGGTCACGATAGGCACTCACACATTCCCAGCCCATGTCATCAGCCATAATGACAATGACATTGGGTTTATCAGCAAAAAGCGGCAGAGCCATCAGGCCCGCAACAAAGAGAAGGATTCGTTTCATTACTTGATATTGGGGTATTTAATTTGGGTAAATGCAGATTGCAACGCTTCCCGTTGCTTAATTAAAGGACCAGTCACATTTTTGATCGGCTTTTTTTCCATGGCATCCTTTTGCACGTCATAAAGTTGGCCATTATTATATAGCTTATAGCGTTGAGTACGCACCCAAGCCTTGCCGCTTCTACTCTCGGAAAAAGCGAAGGACCTCACTTTCCTTTTTTCGCCCGACAACCCGAACAGTGCGGGCGCAAAACTAATCCCGTCGATCTTGTGACCGACTTTTCCTACACCAAGCTCCGCCAAGGTCGGCAACCAATCACTGAAATCCACGAGGGCACCATTTGAGCTGCCCGCCTTGATGCGACCGGGCCAATTTGCGATGAGGGGGACATTAGTGCCGATATCGAGCAGTGTCCCCTTACCTCCAGGGATACGTTTGCCATTGCGTATGGAGTAGACTTCTTCCTTCTCATATTGACGACCTTTGATGTGGCGCAGCTTGGATCGTTTGGCCGTACCGTTATCTCCCGTAAAAAGAATAATCGTGTTTTTACGCAAACCAAGCTGATCAATTTTAGTCACGAGTTTGCCGATCATATCGTCCATGCTCTCAATCATTTCGCCATAATTCATCCAACGATCTTTACCCGGCACATAAGGTACCTGCTTGGGAATGTCATCAGTTACGTCATGGGCTAAGGCCATTGAATAATAGGCAAAGAAAGGTTTATTGGCCTTCTTGCTATTCGCCATGAATTCGCCCAGAAAATCCACGTATAGTTCCGGGCCGTACTTGCCCTTGGTATCCGTACGCAATCGACCATCCTGGTAAATGTAGGGCTCATGGAACCGGGCGCCCTCATGCCAACCAAAAACACTCCATTGATCAAAGCCCATTCTTGCCGGCTGCTCCTTATCTTTCTTCATCAGGCACAACTGCCACTTGCCTGCAATCGCTGTAGCGTAACCAGCCTTTTTAAGCACTTGAGCCACGGTATTCTTCTCTTCAATTTTCGGAAAAGTGCCCCAGCCAGATTTCATCCGAAAAGGGTATTTTCCGGTCATCAAACAAATTCGCGTGGGGTGACAGACGGGCATACTAAAACAATAATCAAAACGCATACCCCCTTTGGCCAAGGCGTCAAGATGAGGGGTCTTCCAGCGCTCTCCGCCATAAGCACCAATGGGTTCACAACCAACATCATCAGCCATGATCAGCACAATGTTTGGCTGCAACACAATCTTGGGCTCCACTTTTGCCCCCAACAACATTGAACAGGTTAGAAATAAAAATAGTGTGACTTTCATTATAATTTCTCCGGAATTGCCTGAATGACTTTGTCATTCGGAAACATTGCCTTCACCTCGAACAACACAGCCAACCGTTCCTCCTTAATGGAAGTATAACTAACTGTTTTGCCATCAAGATATATCGCCCACTTGTTGCAAATAAAGCATATCGCAACCTGCACCTCGCGCTTGCCTGCTGAAAAACGCAGCAAAATGCCTGGATCAAAATGAAGCTTTTCCTCATAGCGTGTGGTCGAGTCTACGTCAGATAAAAGCAAACGACGCATACCGCCAGCGGATTTTCCTGCCAACACCTGACCGTCACGACTCACAGTAAAAAATAAAAACTTCTTTTTACTGTCCTCAGCATTCAAACGGTGTGTGGTGATACGTGGTGATTTTTTTAGTAAATTCCTGACTACACCCATCTCTGGACGTGTACGACCGGTCTCGTTTTGTCGGGCGATATAATCAGTAAACTCTTCCACCTCAACCGGGTGCTTCAACCAAAGATTTTCACGTTCACCAAGGTCCGCATCAAGATTGTAGAGCTGTCCTTTTGGCCCTCCGGGCTTGGGCTTCTCACGGCGCGGGGCTGAAAACCCACCTGAGCCAAGTGTAGGAATATATTTCCAGAACCGGTGCCGCACACCCAAGTGTGACTGCCCTCTCCCGGTAATGAGCCAGCGGCGCGCAAAATCTCGCTCACCACGTAACACTGACAAAAAACTTTCGCTATCCTCTCCCTCATTATCAGTCAGAGGTCTTTGAGCAATTTCAGAAAAAGTCGCGAGTAAATCCGTCTGACAAACCAGGGCATCACTCTTTGATCCGGCTTTAACCACATTGGGCCAGCGAACAATAAACGGCATCCGGTGACCCGCCTCATAGGCGTCCCCTTTCATTCCACGTAAAGGGGTCGTAGCATTATGACCATACTTTTGAATATCTGCATCATACCAAACGGGCCCGTTATCACTCGTAAATAGGAACAAAGTATTCTCGCTTAGGTTAGCTCTATCCAGCGCACCCATAATCTGGCCCACCGTGTCATCGACCATCGCAACAAAATCACCGTACATATTATTGGTCCGACCCTGAAATTTTTTGGTGGGCAGCCATGGTGTATGGGGAGCAGGCAAGGCAACATAAAGAAAGAAGGGCTTTTCTTTGCCTTTACGTGAGCGAATGTAATCCACTGACTCATTAGTAAAACGCGGCAATACCTCCAAGTGCTTAAAGTCCGGTGATATTGGACCGCCACGCCAAAATTCACCCTGAATGCGACTCCAACCATCAGTGTTACGCGGGCCAACGGTTCCCGTTGGAGCCATCACTGCCTTACTCCCACTGATATAGTAATAGGGCACAATATCCAGTGAATGTGGCATGCCAAAATAGAAATCAAAACCACGATCCAATGGCCCACCGACCAGTGGTTTTGTGTAATCGTAATTTGGACCCCCATCAAAACCCAGATGCCACTTACCAACCATGGCTGTCGCATATCCTTTTTCACGTAAGGCTGAGGCAATGGTGGTCCGACCTTTTTCGAGAACTGCCTTGCGACGCCAATCCAGATCCGGGCGATGAGGATAGCGCCCCGTTAGAAGCCCATATCGGGTAGGCACACAGACTGAAGCCGGTGAATGAGCGTCTGTGAATAGCATCCCCTCCCGGGCCATACGATTGATAAAGGGCGTGGGACTTTTTGATTTTGGGTTATAACAACCAGCATCTCCATAACCCATGTCATCGGCCAGAATCACCACAATATTGGGCAATCGATCCCTTGCCTCAAGGTTCAAGCCAACCCAAAGAAGAACATAAAGAAACCAACGGTGCATGCGGAGATTGAACCACCGCCCTCGCGCTGAAGCAAGAGAGAGCTAGTTCCGTAAAAGTAATTCTTTGGCCGCTTTAGCAATCTTGTTGTGATTATCACCATCTACACCGTGCAATAAGGGCAAAATCGGACCGGTATTGGCAATATCTGCAGCAGCCACGGCTTCATGCAAAACCCTGATGGGGTTGATATCATTACGTAAATCTTCAAGAGGGGAAAAAATCCTGCGCATAGCCTCGGCAGATTCAATCTCATTAGCCTTAAGAGCTTGAAGCATTTTCATGGAGAGACTCGGTGCAATACATACGCACCCACTAGTAAAACTATTTACTCCGAAACCATCCAGGTGCGCGATAGCAGGCTGCTCTCCAATGCCGCTGACAATAATCTGCCTATCCACTCGATCAACCAATTCGCGCAAATAATCATCCTGCGCAGGATCATCCCGCACAATGGCGTACTTGATCCAGTTCACGACGCCATCATCCACCAAAGCCTGTGCATCCTCCGGTTCCAAATAGCCTTCAAACTTAATGTAGAGTACAATCGGTTTTCCGTAAGCCTCGGCGAATTTTCGAATTCCTGTGGCACATCCTTTTGGAGTTGCGATATCACGTGCAGGCAAAACCATCACAGTTGGGAATTCAAAGTCGCGTAGGATATCCACCTGATCCATTGACGTGCCATAAGCCGGGCCTACTGCCGGTATCACGCTAGTATCTTGACCAGCATTCTCTTCAAGCATCTCCAGTGTCTCGGCATATTCACTCAAAGCAATATGGTAAAACATGGCATTACCTCCATAAAGCAGCGTGCGGATACCGCCTGTCTCTAGGTGCCGAATAATTTTAGTATTCTCTACAGGACATACCTTCAGGTTAATATCACGTGCCAAAGGCGGCACGGCGATGACCGAGTTAGCCAGTATCTCGGAGGTGATGGCGTCTGTGTTCATCAAAAAATAGGCGGCTCTGGGGTAGCTAAACCATGTTGCAGAAAGTCAAAGTCACACCCTTCATGGGCTTGAGTCACGTGATTAATGTAGAGCTGCCCATAACCACGGGCATATTTGGGGTCAGGCTTCTGCCAATCGCTTCTTCGAGCTTCCAGCTCTTCATCACTCACATGCAAATGAATGGTGCGCTCAGGCACATTAAGCTCAACCTCATCACCCGTCTTCACAAAAGCCAAGGGACCTCCAACATGGCTTTCTGGAGTAAGATGTAACACACACATTCCGTAACTAGTGCCACTCATCCGGGCATCAGACAGTCGCACCATATCACGCACCCCCTGTTTCAATAGCTTATCTGGAATAGGCAACATTCCCCATTCCGGAAAGCCGGGCCCTCCCTCAGGTCCCGCACTTCGCAGCACCAAAACAGTATCCTTGGTTACATCAAGATCCGGATCGTTCAGCTTGGCTTTAAGGTCAGGATAATTATCAAATACTAAAGCAGGACCACGATGAGTAAAAAGTTCTTTTGTGGCTGCAGATGGTTTCACGACACAGCCATGGGGAGCAAGATTCCCTCGCAGCACAAAAGTACCTCCTTCGGTTTGCAACGGATTTTCAGGGCCACGAATAACATCGGAATCAACCAATTCAGCACCCGCTATATTTTCGGTAAGCGTTTTGCCAGTAACAGTGATACATTCACCATGCAATTTGTCTCCGAGCTGCACCATAAGGGCCCGCAATCCTCCAGCGTTATAAAAATCCTCCATCAAGTACTTTTCACCGTTGGGTCGAACGTTGGCGAGCACGGGTGTGGTGCGGCTGAGACGGTCAAAATCCTCCAATGAAATATCCAATCCCACTCGCCTTGCCATGGCAATGATGTGCACAATGGCATTTGTGGAGCCCCCTACAGCCATGTCCACGGTAATCGCATTTTCGAAGGATTCACGACTAAGCAAATCTGAAGGTTTAAAGTTCTCCCAAGCCAAACCCACCGCGCGACGACCGCAAGCAGTAGACATCCGGAAATGCTCGCTAACAACCGCAGGAATACTAGAGGCACCAGGCAAAGTAAATCCAAGTGCCTCGGCAATCGCACTCATGGTTGAAGCAGTGCCCATGGTCATGCAATGACCAGGTGAACGGCCAATAGCATCCTCAAACTTCATCCAATCTTCATCAGAAAGATTACCTGCACATCGTTCAGCCCAGAAATCCCATACGGAGCTACCACTCCCCAACGTCTCCTTGCCCCAGCGTGCAGTGAGCATCGGTCCGCAGGGAAGATAAATAACCGGAATGTCTGCAGATATGGCTCCCATCAAAAGTGCCGGAGTTGTCTTATCACATCCCCCCATCAGCACGGCCGCATCGATGGGATGACAGCGCAAAACCTCCTCTGCCTCCATCGAAAGTAAATTTCGGTAAAGCATCGTGGTAGGCTTCATCAACATCTCCCCCAGTGACATCACTGGGACCTCGACCGGGAAACCTCCTGCCTGCCATACACCCTCTTTCACTTTCTGCGCCCGCTCACGCAAATGGGAGTGGCAGGTATTGAGATCACTCCACGTATTGAGTATACCGATAACCGGCTTGTCCCGATAATCCTCATCAGCCCAACCCATAGCCTTAACCCGCGCTCGATGTCCGAATGCACGTACGTCATCTGGTCCGAACCACCGTGCACTACGTAGTTTAGCAGGATCGCGTTTTTCTCGTGACAAACTACTCATAGGTGAATACCGGATTTGTAGCGGAAAAATGCGTTAACGACGAGATGATTTGATCTAGCCAGAATGGAGGATATCACTTATCGCTCTTGCATGGATACGAATCTTGAGGAAGCCGAACTCTTAATTGAGTCAAGCTCTCCACTTGGAGAAGGGCCGATTTGGGATCCCAAGCGGCAGGTTCTATGGTGGGTGGATATTCTTGAAGGCCTCGTGCATTGCCACGATCCTGCTAATGGCTCAAACCGTTCATGGTCTGTAGGGCAATTGATTGGCACTATTGTCACTAGCGAAAATAACAGACTGGTTATTGCTGCAGATAAAGGATTCCATTGGTTTGATCCTGAAACTGGAAATACCGAACTGATCGTCGATCCCGAACCAAACAAGCCCGAGAACCGTTTCAATGACGGCAAATGCGATCCTTCCGGGAGACTATGGGCAGGAACGATGGCCATTAATGAAGAAGGCAATAGCGGCACTTTGTATTGCCTGCACCCGAATGGCAAAGCTGAAACAAAAGAGGTTGGATACGCCATACCCAATGGGATCGTGTGGAATGATAACGCTACAATCATGTATCACATTGATAGCCCCACCCGCCGGGTGGATGCATGGGATTATGAAAACGCCACCGGCAACATCAGCAATCGTCGAACTGTATTTCAAGTAACCCAGGAAGGTGCATTCCCTGATGGAATGGCGATGGATGTGGAAGGTAAAATTTGGCTCGCGCTATGGGGTGGATGGGCTGTTATCCGTTTTGATCCTGTGACAGGTGAAGAACTAACGCGTATACCGGTACCGGTAAGTCGAACCAGTGCCTGCGCTTTTGGGAGTCCAAACCTAGATACATTGTATATCACCACTGCCAAAAAAGACATTACGCCCGAGGATTTGGAAAAGGAGCCCATGGCCGGCTGCGTTTTCAAATCGCACCCGGGCGTATGCGGCCAAGCCCCGGTAGCTTTTGCCGGTTAAATTATTGGATCGCGTTTTATGCATTTTTAAGCTAGGTCAAGCCACCCCATGGCATTTATCCACGACGATTTTTTATTGAGTAATGACTTAGCGCAGCAGCTCTACCATGAGTATGCAGTCAGCGAACCCATTCTGGATTATCATAATCACCTACCCCCCCAGGAGGTTGCCAATAATCGTCAATTCGCCAACCTAGGTGAAGTTTGGCTCGAAGGTGATCACTACAAATGGCGGGCCATGCGAGCTAATGGTGAACCCGAGTCAGTCATTACCGGTGATGCTGAAGCCAAAGAAAAATATCTGGCCTGGGCTCGGACTATTCCACACACACTGGGCAACCCACTCTATCACTGGACTCATCTTGAACTGGCACGTTACTTTGACATCACCGATCTGCTAGACCCGGATACTGCTGAAACAATCTGGGAGCAAACCACTGAGCGACTCGCGGACCCCGCCCTCTCCGTTCACGGTATTCTTAACCAGTTTGATGTACGAGGACTATGCACAACAGACGATCCGACTGACAGCCTCGCTCAACATGAAGCCATCGCCAAATTGGATATTCGCACTAAGGTTTATCCCACCTTCCGGCCTGACAAATCATGGGGTGTCGACAACCCTGAAACTTTCAATA
>CAJWKQ010000037.1 GCA_913041895.1 uncultured Verrucomicrobiales bacterium | reverse complement strand
AAAAATAAAACAGGTAATCGTTTGGCTCTCGCACGCTGGATAACTCGTCCAGACCACCCATTAACGGCTCGTGTTTGGGTGAATCGTGTGTGGAAACATCATTTTGGGAAAGGCATTGTTTCCAGTCTCGATAACTTTGGAAAATTGGGAGCAGCCCCTACACACCCAAAATTGCTTGATTGGTTAGCAGTGGATTTTGTTGAGAACAAATGGAGTACCAAGCATTTGCACCGTCTAATATGTATGAGTAGGGCATATCGACAATCATCCGTCATTAGTCCGGTTGCCGCTAAGCATGATTCGGATAATAAGTTGCTCTCGCGTATGCCTATGCGTCGACTGGACGCTGAGGAAGTTCATGATGGACTACTTGCCGTTGCGGGCAGATTGGATATGAGAATGGGCGGTGAGCCTGATGAGGTCCAAGTCTATGGGCGAAGTTACATTACGGGTAAGCCCGGAGAAAATGGTTGGCGACGTAGTGTTTTCATACGGCAACGGCGTATTCACACAATGACTCTGCTCCAAACTTTTGACTTGCCCGCAATGAACCCTAACTGTGTAGAGCGAATCAATTCGACGGTAGTGCAGCAGCCTTTGTATTTGCTGCATGACAAGGTAATTCATGATTTGGCTCGCAAGCTGGCATCCAATATTTTAAATGAGACTAAAGGAATGGAGGAGACCGTAATATTGGCTTACAAAAAAATTGTTAATCGAACCCCTACGAAAAAAGAGCTGGAAGGTCTGGTTGAATCATTGGAGGAACTAGAGCGTCAATTTGTAATGGCTAAAGAAAGTGGCCAAAAAAACAAGGCGTTGGCGGCGGTTTGCCACGCGCTATTTAACTCTGCCGCTTTTTTGCACGTAGACTAGGAAAATGGGCTTGAGCACTATCAATAGAAGAACGTTTTTTGACCGGGTAAGTGACGGTTTATACGGGATCGGGTTGTCGACACTATTGATGCAGGATTTGTATGGTGAAAAGCCTCATCATAATACTCCTTTGCCTACTAATATCAGACCTCGCAAGCCGCATTTTGCGCCCAAGGCCAAGGCGGTTATTCAATTTTGCATGCAAGGGGGGCCCTCACAAGTGGATCTTTTTGACCCTAAACCGGCATTGGAAAAGTATCATGGCAAGGATGCGCCAGAGGAATTTACCAAGGTAGCGCCTGCGGGTCGCAGCATGAAGGGCAAGGTCATGCGTAGTCATTGGAAGTTTTCCCAGTATGGACAGAGTGGAGCATGGGTGAGTGATTTACTTCCTCACACCGCAAAGGAGATTGATCAAATTGCGATTATTCGTTCGATGTATAGTGTTCATGAGAATCATGAACCGGCTTGTTATAAGTGGCAAACTGGAGAGACTTTTCCCGGTCACCCGACAATGGGTGCATGGATCACATATGGTTTGGGGAGTGTAAATCAAAACCTTCCAGCATATGTGGTTCTTGCTGATCCCGACAATAGATTTGCAGTTAATGGTGTCGAGAACTGGATGAGTGGCTACCTCCCTCCACTTTTTCAAGGTACTTCAATTAAGAGTGAGGGTACACCTATGCTTCATTTGAAGCCTGATTACGCGGAGCCCGCTGGCGTTACTGCAGCTAAGCGAAATCTTATTAATGCATTAGATCAAATGCACAAAGTCAAACGTCCGAATCAACCTGTTTTAGATTCACGGATTGCCAACTATCAGATGGCAGCGCGTATGCAGGTTGAGGCGACTGAGGCACTGAATATCTCCGAGGAGACTGAGGCAACTCGTATGATGTATGGAGTTGGCGAAAAGGTAACCGATAATTTTGGCAAACGCTGTATAATGGCCCGTCGGCTGGTTGAACGAGGAGTACGTTTTGTGCAGATATATCCTCAAGGCCAGAAATGGGATAATCACAGTGAGATCATTAAAACGCTTCCGGCTGCTTGCAAGGAATCTGATAAACCATGTGCGGCACTCCTTCGCGATCTACGTCAACGTGGTTTGCTAGATGACGTGTTGGTTCTTTGGGGTGGAGAGTTTGGTCGCTTACCCATGGCTCAGGGTGATTATGCCAAGGCTGGCCGTGATCATGGGCCAAGTGGCTTCACTAACTGGATGGCCGGCGGGGGAGTAAAAGGCGGGGTGGTGCACGGAGAGACAGATGATATTGGGTTTGGTGCAGTAAAGGACCGGGTTAGTATTCAGGATTGGCACGCAACTATTCTACATCTATTGGGAATGAATCATGAGAAACTCTATTTTGATCGTAATGGTTTACATGAGCGTTTGACCCATACCTATCCTACGCGCGTGGTGGGTGAAATTCTCGCTTAGGTTACGGCTTTTCAAAGCAAACGACGCGTCCATCAATCAGGGAAACAAGGATTCGTCCGGATTTATCAATGGCAGCACCTCCCTTGATCGGTTGTGTAGGTAGTTTCTCAGTCCAGATATCTTTACCGGTTTTCAGGTCAATGATGGCAATGAAAGCTTCCTTGTGGTCACCTGAGTCACCCACTCCAATCAACCGGTCTTTACCTACAATAAATCCTGCAAAACGGCGAGATTGTGAGTCACGCCAGAGTTCTTTACGTTGAGGTCCTCCGCGGCGGGCATTCCACCGCGCACGTTCCTTGTTCAATTTGGGGGCAATACCCTTTGCTGTCTTGTAGGCTGTTAGCAAGTCCGGATATTTTCGAACGTAATCTCCATAGTCTCCATTTGTCGGCAGGGTTCGATCTTCTTTTTTTCCATGAGTTTTGTAATGCGCTTCACCCCATTGTTCTATTGTCCGGCTATCAGTTGCCTTGATCGTAGATTGTGGTGCGATTGCATGAAGGAAATTAAATTTGTTACCTTCATAGCTGGCATCAAAAACCAGTTCGGTTCCGTCAGTCATCGTGTGTTCCAGAGAGACGTAATTGCCATATTCTGGATAGTAGGGATAAAAGGCTGTTCTAAAATCTGAACTCACATTCTTCAGTGGCGCGTTGAGGCAATTGCCATTTTCGGGATTGAACTGTGCTACTTCCTGTACTCCTCCGCCCAGAAAGCAGAGTTTGCCGTTCTCCATAAATAGGCTGCCCTGCATGCTTATGCCGCTATTGACCTTTTCGTTGATGGAGCCGCTTGCATCATTGTGCCACTTTAGTTTCCCGGTGATGGCATCCAAAGCGACGACGTGGGTGCCATCGTAATGAGCGATACCCGCTGCGGCATACACAGTGTCATTCTCAACGAGTACGCCACCGGCAACAGGCCACGTGGAAATGAGTTTGCCGAATACCGCTATCCAGCGTTCCGTGGGTGCAACGCGGTAACTCCACAATTTACGACCCGTGGCTGCCTCATGTGCGTAGACTCGCCCATCAGCACTGCCGGTGTAAACGCGTCCGTTGGCAACCGCAGGAGGGAAATAGATTGCTCCAGCAGTGTATGCTTCCCACTTTGCTCTACCTTGGTTGTCCAGTGCGCGGAGTACGCCGCTACGGTCTGCGATAAATGTCAGGCCGCCGGAAGTGACAGGGGCCGTAGGCATGGTGTCTGTGGAAGGTGTGAATGCCCAATCTTGCTTGAATTTTTCAGGTAGTGAGAGAGGGGTGGTAGCAGTACGACGATTGTTGCCCTGATAAACGGCCCAATCATTCTTATTGGCTTTCAAGTTGACGGTATTATTAATATTGCCCTCACCGGATTCAAATTGTGGTCGAGCATTTCCGGGGCTGGCTAGTTGATCACCAGCGGCTGTGAGACTGATGTGGCCATAAAGTGAAAGCTGACATCCGCACATCCAAGGCCCCCAAAAGAGGTTGCCATCAGAAATAATCACCCCGTCCTGACAGGGAGGGCGCATGGGTGCAATGTGTTGGGCAGTGTTGCTCGGTACATCCATTCGAACGGTTCCCCCATTGGCGCGGAAGAAAACACTATCAATACTGCCGGTGGCACGAGTGCAAGCCCGGCGCCAAGGCATCTCACTTTTAACATCTCCAGTGGTATAATCGAGCACCATGCCGCCTTTGGACCGTTGTGCGCCGGCCGCATATACTCCATCATCTCGCAGAACCAGTTGCACGTTTCCGCCATCTTTCTTTTGCCAGAGCAACCGGCCATCTTTGGTGGAAGCGCACACCAAATTTGGGCGGACCGGGCCGGCAAAGAAAATTTCATTATCACTACATTTTATGTAGGTGGTTGTGGCATAGCCCGTGATGTAATGTTGTGCGCGTGCATGAGGTGCAATTGCTTCCAATAAATCCTTGGAATCATTTTTCCAGACTGGCTTGCCTTGCGTATTCAAAGCCGCCAGAAACTTTTTTGGACTGTAGAAATAAATTTTTCCAGATCTCATGCATACACCGCGTGCATCGATGTATTCCTTCTCAGAATGTTGCCACTTGATTTGCTTGGTCTTGAGATCGATAGCTACAAACGTGCGCCCATAGCCGAAGTTGGTCTTTGGGTTTTTATAATCGTGGCCTTCCCACATGCCCCACGGCCAGTGACCAAGGCCGGGTTTATCAGATGGTACTGTTTTTACGGGGATTTCCTTGGATCCAACGAGGGCATAAAGCGTATCATCAATCATGGCCATCCACTTCCATGTGGGCCCATCACCTATATTTTTTGGTATTACAATTTCATCACGGACTTCGCCGGTAAATGCATCGATGATTTTGCACGATTCGTTGTCAGCCATATAAAGGGCATCTTGCGTTGCCACCATTGTATTTCGGTGGATCATGAATCCGGGGTTAAGCTTACGCTTCCAGTGGATGATGCCGTTATGCGCACTGGTACAAATGAGCGTGTTGAGCATCATGTTTTGGTTGGCCTTATGCGCAATGTGGCCGAATGCTCGATACACTCGTCCTCCGGCAGCCACAGTGATCTGTGGCATGGGACTGAACTTTGGTGCCTGAATAAACTGGGTGAGGTAGGGAGCCCTTGCCAATTGATCAGTTGATTGTGGATTGTTGTCCGGGCGGTGAAATGGGTGACTCCAGGAATCTGTGCCTTTGTTTGCGGGCTTGGTAATTTTATTGTCACCTAATATTGCCCATGCTCCGGGTCGCAATACACGTAGGAGTTCCTGTTTTTTCACTCCATTTACCACCGCCAAGTCTACCATATTGTCCCCCAGACAAATTCGATCCAATTTACTTTGTTCAACAAATATCTGTTTGCCTAAAAGATTCGCATTTGCTGCAGCCTTGCGCACAGCCAGAACTTTTGATGCATCGGATGATTGGAAATAAAATGTAAAATCGGTTTTTTTTGCCAATGACAAGACCCCTTCTTCAATTTTGGGTTCGATGTTCCCGGTGACTAGAACGATGCCGCGTTTCAGTTTTGCTTGTTTCAGATCGGCTAAATCAGCATACAAGTTTGGCGTAAGTAGAGTGGCGAATGTAAGAAATGAGGAGAGGAGAAAAATCTTCATAATTTGTGCTTATTCCAGTGGAACTGAAATTGAATTATGGATTGCTGTGCTCAAGACGCAACACCTAGATTGATTTCGATTTGCGGCTTTTTTAAAAAATAGAATCAATCATCTACTTCCGCAGTCATCGCCAGTTGCACTGCGGCATTTAGCGGCATTTCATTGATCCCCAAGGCCAGGCGGGTGTGTATTCCTTTTTCTTCAAAGATTTCAGCCACTAGATCGGAGGCCCCATTAAGCACCTGAGGGTGACCACGAAAACCATCTGCGCAATGCACATACCCTTCGATGCGAACAATCTTCTGTATTTTATCGAGATTGCCGGAGGCGGCTTTGAGTTGGGCGATAGCGTTTAAGGCGCATTGGCGGGCTGCCTGATATCCATCCTCCTCTGATAATTCTGAACCCAACTTGCCTTCATAGGCGATCTGGCCATCACGGAAAGGGAGTTGGCCTGAGGTAAAAATCAAATTTCCTGTTTGAATCCAGGGTTGGTAGGCGGCTACTGCAGCAGGGGCTTCAGGCAAAGTGATACCCAATTTTTTAAGTTTGGTTTCAATGCCCATAAATTATCTACCGGAGCCAGGGCTGGAACTGCAGAGCGTAAAGGTCTGCGTTGGTTATTTCGAATTTTAGCCTCACTACGGGGTGCTGGTGACGTAATGCACTGATGTCGGGGCCATTTTTCCACACCACGGTATGGTGCAGTGAGTCCCCCTTGAGCGATTTGCAATTCTCAAGAGTGAAGTTGGGGATGGGTTTGCCGTTAGATTCTTCAATGGCCACGCGGAGGGTTCCGCCTTTTGCGGATTTATAATTCAAGGTTAGTCGTTCAGCGAGGCGGCCCAGCGCGATGGGTTTGGTGACTAGCTTTCCGCCTTTTGTGCCGCCCCGAATGGAGACGAAACCATCTTTGCGATATTCGAAGCGGCGGACCCGGCTGTCGGGGCCGGTGTAATAGGCTTCGGTGGCGTAGACCGAAAGGTGATTGGAGCGGCCTGGAATTTCCACGTGACCCCAAGTCATGTAATTACTGCGGTTGCCATTACGATCCTTGGGTGCGCTTTCGGGTACAACGGGCTCTAGCCAGCGGTGAAAATTGAGGCCATCGCGACTTACCATGAAAGTGGGTTCCACGCGCGAACCCTGTTCAGGAAGGTAGCGGGTGGGAAAACCGATATACAGGTGGGGGGCACGTGAATAGGCTTGCACAGCGTTAGTGTAGAGGTGTTGATCGGGGATTCCTTTTTGGTAGGTCAACAGTACAGGATTGGTCCAATGGATAAAATCCTTTGAGGTGCCCGTCATAATTGCTCGTTTTCCATTTGTAAAGGTACGGTGATATTCGCGGTATTGTTGGGTGTGAGAATCCCAGAAAGCGAGGTTTTGTGAGTCGAATGCGCCTTGGGTGATGACGGGCTTATTTTTAATTAACTTCCAGTGAATACCGTCGGGTGACTGAAATACGTATAGACCCTTTTTCCCTTGTGGGCGGCCACGAGCAATACCCTTGTAGCGAGCTTCATGTTTGCATTTTGGATTGGAGTCCTTAAATACCACAAAGCAGTGGGTGCCGATGCCTTTCCACACAATATTGTTTGCCTTGGATCCATTGAAATCAAAGAGCCCCAACTCTGGTTTGGTCCAGTGAATTCCATCTTTACTCTCAGCGTAGCAGGTTACTTCGGGGTGCGTGGCTTTTTTGCTCTGGGTATCGTAATGGGAGCCTCGATAGTACATCCTGTATTTCGGTCCGTCACGAAAAATAGTATAGTAAGCGCAAGTGTTGCCCTCCCAAGATTCTCCGGTAGTGAGTACGATTTCCTTCGGTTTCGGTTTATGTAGGTGTTGCTTTAAGTCGCCTTCTATTTTTGAAATAAGATAACCATCAACAAATAATTCGCGTGCGTTACCATATTTTCCCAATTGTATAGGGTCTGCGGTGATCTCTGATGTAAGCGAGCATAGGCCAATAATAAAAATGACTGGTTTAATCATCATGTTTTTTATAGCGGGTCTTAGTAGACTTTGTTAGACTTTAAAATCAGGATACAGATAAGACAAGTTGTCATCGGATTGAGCTATATTCTGCCTGTGA
The DNA here is from genome assembly GCA_913041895.1 of uncultured Verrucomicrobiales bacterium. Classification (GTDB taxonomy): domain Bacteria; phylum Verrucomicrobiota; class Verrucomicrobiia; order Limisphaerales; family UBA1100; genus UBA1100. Next base: position 12,416 of record CAJWKQ010000037.1, on the reverse strand, counting down.
TCCGGAAAAAGTAGCGTTTAAATAGGAAGGGATGAACATAATGGGAGCAACTGCAAAGAGTGAGTTTACATAGAGCTAGCCTTCGGTCCCCAAAACCGTTCCTGTAAAAGCAAAGGTCGATATATTCAATAAGTAATACTGAAACTAAACCAAGGGTATTTACGATGCAGATTCGCAACATACTTTTTTAGTAGGGGGCTCTTTATTATATGCGTGAAAATAACGAAAATTATGTGATAAAATGCACACCGAGATTTCGGGTCATGTTAATTTATTAAAATTCAGACAATTTTTATATTCAACTGACTCGAGACAGTATGGCATTAAAGTTGCAAAGAAGAATCTGTGAGGATAGAAAACGCCAACTGCTTTAAATGGCATAAATCTTGTTTGTTCACATAAATAACTCAAAATCATAACTGATATGAAAAATCAAAAAGGATTCACTTTAATCGAATTATTAGTGGTCATTGCCATTATTGGCATATTGGCCAGTATGCTATTGCCAACATTGGCTAAAGCCAAGAAAAAGGCAAACAGGCTAAAATGCTCCAACAATGTGGGGCAAATAGCCAAGGCCTTTATTGGCTATTCTACAGCTCAGGAGGCATTCCCTTGGAATGATGCAAATTTGCAAGCTAACAGCCAAGATGGAGGTAAAGGTCGTGAGGCTGTTGGTTACAATTCTTACTACAGCGCTTTTAGAGCACATAGAATTTATCAAGCCTATACCATGTCAGACGCATTGGGTCATAGTAAAATGTTGTGTTCCCCGACTGATCCGAAAGCTAGCGGGAAAGCTAAAAGTGGGTTTCAGCTGAAGGGCGGTAATACCTCCGGTAAATACCAAACCGTCCATAGGAGACAGCAGAGTTATGGTTATTGCTTTGGTGGCGACAGTTTGATCCCTGAGACAGTGTTATTGGTTTCACGCAATATGAGAACGAGTAGTGCTTACCAGTACTTCAGAAAGTATGGCCACAAATGGACTTATAATGGATCCACTAGGTATGGATGGAGATATCCCCGCGGATCGGTCTCAACGGTAGTTAAGTGGTATGAGGCCGTTCCTTATCAGTGTCATAGTAGGCCTGTTTCGCAAGCCAATCCTCAGTTCTACGGTGCTAGTAACAAGACAAAATATGGCAAACAACGCCAAATCATGGGCTTGGATGCCGGCCAAGGGCAAGTTGCTGTTTCTGATGGCTCGGTAAAACAAACAAATGGAGACGCCGATTTTAAGACAGCTTTGGTTAGCCACTATGAAAAATCACAAACTGGGGGTAACGGAGTAATGGGGGGTAACTTGGCTTTTTCGAGGCCCTATCAAGATTAATCGTTAGACCTATTTCTATTAATGAAAAAATTAATGCCTATAACTAAATTTACTGGGTTATTTATACTTCTTGTGCTGATGGCATCTCTGGGGTGTTCGGCAGGAGGGGGTGAATCTGCGCCAGATCCCGATCCGGAAAATGAAGCTGAAGAGCAAGCAGCTGAAAAAGAAGATGCTGATGACGAGGCTAAAGGTGAGGGAGAAGAGGAAGAGCAAGAAGGAGGAGGAGAAGAAGGGTAATCATTATTCAATCTTCTACATAGGAACCTATGAATTCAACGGCGGCCTATTTGGCCGCCGTTTTTTTGTTTTGGTATCAAAACAAATCCAGAAGCGGTTGGCCTTTTTCAAGAATATTGAAAGGTCGCCCGGTGACATCTGTGGAGGTAAGATCGTCAATGCCCATTGCGTGGTATACGGTGTGTGAAACATGTTCAGGTCCAATTATCTTCTCCACTGGATACTCGGCAAATTCATCGGTTTTGCCGAAGGTTTGGCCGCCTTGGATTCCGCCGCCGGCCAATATAACACTTTGACATGCTGTCCAGTGGTCACGCCCCGCTCCAGTGGTGCCGCCGGACCGTGGATCCCCAATTTTCGGTTTTCTGCCCATCTCGCTGGTAAGCATAACCAAAGTGGAATCCAGTAGTCCCCGTTGGCTAAGGTCTTCAATTAAGGCTGAGTAGCACTGGTCAAAACGCGGCATGAGATCTTCTTTTAGGCAATTGAAGTTATTGCCGTGGGTGTCCCATCCCCCTGCGCTTCGGCATTTTTTCGCTAGTTCGGAATTAATGCCATCCACTAGCCAGAAAACGGTTACAAAAGGGACACCTGCCTCAACCAGCCTGCGGGCCATCAGCAGGCTCATTCCATTGAGGTGTTCGCCGTAACGTTCCCGAACTTTTTTGGGTTCACTGGCGATGTCAAAAGCACCAGCAGTCTCAGAATTATTTAGCAGATCGAAGGCTTTCTGTTGTTGGCGCGTATAGTTTTCAAGGGCGGGATCGGATTCAGCTGATCGTCGTGCGTTGTTTACTGCTTCCAAAAAGGTTTTACGTTCTGCTAATCTTTTGCGATCCAGGCCCTCAGTTAGAGTTAAGGAAGGGGCAGTAAATCGCATGGGTGCTTCGTGTTTGCCGTATATATAAAAAGGATCATGCTCCATTCCCAATCGACCCGCAAACTGTCCAGGCCGGGTATAAGGTGCGCGACTAGGTTTAGTCGGTAATGTAATGACTTGTGGTAATTTCGGGTGTTTGGGCCGGCGTTGGCCAATGACGGATCCCATATATGGAGCATCTGTGGGATAAGGTCTTCTATTGTTACCCTGAGTCCTAAAAGTGATGTCGGGGACATTCCCTGTGAGGTTATAGTAGTAACCTGCATGATGATCCCCGGTTGCGCGGCCGAAATCGGTAACCGAGCGCACAATAGCCAAGTGTTTGCCTTGTTTGGCGGTCATTGGCAAATGCTCACAAATATCTATTTCAGGAGCGCTTGTTCTGATAGGACGGAAAGGTCCACGGTATTCCAAAGGGGCTTCAGGCTTCATATCCCACATATCGATATGCGAGGATCCACCGCATAAGAAGAAAAGTATGGTAGATTTAGCGGGCTTTTTACGTGCCTTAGCGGCGTCGACAATCGAAGGGAAGGCCATTCCTCCTAGGCTTGCAGTTGAAGCCATAAGAAATGCACGCCTATCCATGTAGAAATAGTGGCATTCTCTTCAGGCTAGTCAACATCAGATGCACAGTTTAAAATTTCCGGATGAACTCGTCACTTAGCTATTTAGGTTTGTCCATTTTATTCGTCTTAATCCTAACTTCGGGCTGCTGCATCACCCACAGTTCTTCTGAAAATGGGATAGGGCCAGGTTGGCGTGCAATGACCGAAGAGGATTTTACAAACGTTAACTGCAAGGAAGATACATGGACTTTTGAGAAAAACGGTTTGATCAAGTGCACAGGGCGTCCGGTAGGAGTGATTCGTACCAAGAAAATGGTTACTAACCTTGAACTCGTTGTGCAGTGGCGGCATCTAAAGCATGCGGGCAATTCCGGTGTCTTCCTCTGGGCAATTCCTGAGAGCATAAAAAATCTTGAAGAAGGCAAGGGGCGGTTACCTGCCGGTATTGAGGTGCAAGTATTGGACTTAGGCTATGAAACGAATTGGGAAAAAGGCAAAGGGAAGCCTTCAGACTGGTTTACCAGTCATGGCGATGTATTTCCCACAGGCGGTGCAAGAATGAAGGCTTTCACTCCGCAGATTACCTACACCAAGGAGGATGGAACCAAGTACACCGTTGGTAAGCCTAATAGCAGTAGGAGTTTTCCGACCCAGCGCCTTACCAAGGGGGTAGGTGAATGGAACCATTACTACATCAAAGCAATAGACGGAGAAGTTAGGCTTTGGGTAAATGGTGTGGAGGTAAATGGTGGCTCGAACTGCACACCGGCAACGGGCTATTTATGCCTTGAGAGTGAGGGTGCCCCCATTGAGTTTAAGGGTCTACGTATTCGAGAGTTGCCTTAGGCTAATATATCTTTTGCTACGATTCCGGATACATCGGTTAACCTGAAATCCCGGCCGTGATGTCGATGTGTTAAGCGTTCGTGGTCTATGCCCATGATGTGGAGGAGAGTAGCATGTAAATCATGGATAGTGCACCGATCTTTAACTGCGTGATAACCGAATTCGTCAGTTGCACCGTAACGGTAGCCACCTTTTACTCCCCCGCCTGCCATCCACATGGTAAATCCATCAGGATGATGGTCTCTGCCAACTGGTCCTTTGCCAGCCTGAACAGTCGGAGTGCGACCAAATTCGCCCCCCCATAAAATTAACGTGTCATCGAGTAGTCCTCTTGATTTCAGATCTAGAATTAAGCCAGTGATGGGTTTATCAATTTGGCCAACATTAATGGAATGCCCTTTTTCAAGATGTGAATGCTGATCCCACTGCTCATTGTTAAATTTCAGACTATGGGCATGGCTGACTTGTATAAATCGGACGCCTCGTTCAGCCAAACGACGTGCCAAAAGGCATTCCTTTCCGAAATTTTCAGTTTTTGGGTCATCCAATCCATAAAGCTGCTGAGTGATTTCGCTTTCTTTGCTCAGATCAATGGCTTCGGGCGCGGCCATCTGCATACGGAAGGCTAATTCGAATGACTGCATACGCTCTTCGAGAAGGTGGCTGTCAGAAGCGTGCGCCCCATTTAGGCGCTTAAGTAATTCAAGTTGCAATCGCTGCTGTTCCAAAGTTGTTTTGGAGTTTTTTATATAATGAAATGAGGCTTGGCTTGCAGGTGTATTGGGATAACCGGGTGTTCCCAGTGGGACTCCTCCATGAATGGCTGGTAAAAAGGCAGGTCCAAAATTATTTGCTCCTCCGTGCAACGAGGTAGGGCAGATTGTTACATAACCGGGCAGGTTTTCATTTTCTGTGCCGAGCCCATAATTGATCCACGCTCCCATGCTGGGTCTTACCAATGTTTCATCACCACAGTGCATTTTCATGCAGGCTCCGCCGTGGGAGACATTCGTTTCACAAACCGAATGCAACATGCATAACTCATCGGCAACCTTGGGTAGATGCTGCCAGAGTTCTGACATCCATAAACCGCTCGCACCCACTTGCCGTAATTTCCATGGGGATGCCATCAAGTTTCCTCGTGCTGCGAATTGTACTTTTCTTTCAGGGAAAGGCAGTGGTTGGCCGTTGTGCTTCGCTAGTGAAGGTTTGTAATCAAAGAGATCAACATGGGAGGGGCCTCCATGCATGAAGAGAAAAATCACGCGTTTGGCTCGCGGTTTAAAATGAGGTTGAGCCAATCCCCCTCCTGCCAGTGCATTGAAAGCTAAGCCGCCAAATCCAGCCCCGACACTGTTGAGAAAATCGCGGCGTGTCATTTTACCAGATGTGAAGAAACTCATTGGAAATGAGTAGTGTTTGGCATAGAGCTGTCCACCCATCAGATTTATTTTTATTTGTTTCCATGCGTCTCAAAAAATCTGTTGCCCAAGCTTTTTCGTTGGGGGTTGCAGGTCTGGCAAAGAGTTTAAGGTACAAATGGTCTAGGGATTTTTCGCGCCCGGCAATAGCGAGTTTCTCAGCTTGCTTGATGATAAAGGGGTTGTTGAGCATTAGGAGTGCTTGAGTGGGTACCGTGGTAGTGCCGCGGTTGCCAACTGGGGTTTCAGCATTAGGAAAATCCAACAAAGTCAGAAAATCATAAATATGTGAACGTACAATCGGTAGGTAGACTGTGCGGTGGGGAAACGCTTCATAGGTCTCCCGATTTTTTGCTATGTCTTGTGGTGAGGGGTTTTGTGCTGTTGCTGCTGGGGGTGGGCCAATCGGTGCTTCGGTATTTAGGCTGCCTGCTACCATTAGCATTGAATCTCGTAGGGCTTCTGCCTCAAGTCTTATAACTTCTCTTTGCCAGTATAATTGATTTGATGGGTCTATCTCCTTGGCTGTCTCGTTCTTGATTCCTGCAGCCATTTGGTAGGTTGCCGAAAGCATTATCTCACGATGCATTGATTTGATGGACCACTTGTTATCGATGAACTTTATTGCCAGCCAGTCGAGGAGCTTAGGATGCGTGGGTTCTGTTCCTCGCAGACCAAAATTATCGGTTGTAGACACTATTCCACGGCCAAAATGCCAACGCCATAGACGGTTAACCATTACCCGACTGGTTAATGGGTGCTTTCTGTCAGTGAGCCAGTCGACGAGCGCGACACGGCCACTGTCTTTAGTTTCAAGTTTGCCATGAAACGAGCCGATGTTGTTAAGAAAGCCGCGTGGGATAACTTCACCCGGGTCGTTTGGGTTGCCTCTTTTGTTGAGCCGAACGTCAGCTACTTTGCCATCTTTAGTGGCCATTACCTTTATTGGTTTTGGCGCTTGAGAGATGAGGCGATTTTTCTCTTTTTCGAGTTTGGCTAGTTTTTCTGTGGCAGTAGTTGCAGGCATGAATTGGACACGGTCGATATGAGACATTAAGGGTTTAGACTCGATTCTTAGAAGATGTTTGCCTTTATTTAGGTTAAGGCGTCCTTCGGTAAACCATTTTTGATGTTCTGGAAACCACCCACCAGTGGCTTTTGAAATAGCTGGATCAACAATAACATTACCATCAACGGACAATTTTCCGGGTCGAGCATCCTTCGCTGCATATCGGAGTCTCAAATAAAAGCTGCCTCCTTCTTTGAGGGTAAAGTCATACTCGGCGTAGTTATCTTGCGGGCCGCGGTCGGAAATGATGCCGATTCCCTTACCATAATTATCACGATCAACGGTAACGTTTCCGCGGGTAAATTTTTCTGCTTCCCACTCTATAAGACCTGATTTATTAAGCTCTTTTCTTAAGGCTGAAATTCGGTGGTTTAGATTGTCGATTTTCTTGAGCCGTGTCTTTTCCTTTTCATCGTTAGTTTTTTGAGGAATGGTCCGGTCACTTATTTCAGTGCTGTGGAGAATTCCAGCCATGGCATAGTAATCCTGATGTGAGATTGGATCGAATTTGTGGTCGTGACAACGTGCGCAACCCAATGTAAGTCCCATTATTGCACGGCCAAAGGTGTCCAATTGTTCGTCGACAATGTCCGCACGTTTTTTTACTGGATCCTTTTCTGCGAGAATTTTTGTTCCGATAGCCAAGAAGCCGGTTGCCGTCAGATTGGGTTTGGTTAAGAGGTCACCCGCGATCTGTTCCCTTAGAAATTGATCATAAGGCAAATCTTCATTGAATGCCTTTATGACGTAATTGCGGTATCGCCAGGCATGAGGATAGGAATGATTTTCATCCCTGCCATTTGAATCACCGTATCTTGCAATATCGAGCCAATGCCTTCCCCAGCGTTCTCCATAGTGTGGAGAAGCCAAAAGCCGATCTACGACCTTTGAGAAGGCGTCTGGGGATTTATCTTTTAGAAACGCTTGAATTTCTCTCGGTGTTGGGGGAAGTCCAATGAGGTCGAAATATGCTCTTCGGATTAAGGCGTTTTTTTTAGCCCGTTTTGCAGGTTTTAAGCCCGGCTGCTCTAGTTTTGACAAGATAAAATGATCAATTGGATTATTAACCCACTCGGAATTCTTTACTGAAGGGATTTTTGGGGCTTTCAATTCCTTAAAAGCCCAGTGTGAACTATTGGCTGCAGTTAGAGAAACCAGATACCCAAAAAAAAACGCAAATATGGTTAGTTTCGCCTTCAAGGAAGCACATTCTCACAAATGCGCTATCTGTAGGCAAGGCGCATTGATCGCAAGCTTTGATAAAGGGTTTTTCTGATTAGCTTATTTACTTTTTGTAATCAGTTTTTCGAGCTCTTCTTGCATTTCCGGGACGCTGAATTCACGTGGGCCCCGACCGCCCTTGTAGGCAATGCGCCCATCCTTGCTGATGATGTACATTCGGTCAGGCATAGCGTCAAAGCTCCGAGAGACGGTGTCATCAATATCGTCTACTAAAAGAGGGATGGTGAGATTAAGTCCAGCAGAGCAGGTTAGGGCTACCTGTTGTCGCTCGCCGTAGGTTGTGGGTTGTGCGATTTTCAACGGCGAAGGACGCGATGATCCCAATGGGTGTGCTTCGCGGATATACACCCAGTAGAAGTCAGCCTGTTTTCCATATGTTTCGTATGCTTGTTGAAGGCGCCCGGCCTCACGAGAGAAAGGGCCTCACGTATAGGAACCGAAAATAATTACTGATAGCCGTGTAATCTTGTCAAATTCAAGCGACCCTTTTTGGGTTATGAATTCAGCTGACACCTTCGGAGCTAAGCCCCCTACTTTGGGTCCACGATCTGGACGACCACTAGAGGAGCGTTCTTTGCTGCGCCTCCAAGCTTGCCATTCCTCAGCACTTACATTGCCATCTTTATTCGTGTCACTTTCATTTAGAATTGTATCGAAGAATTTTTGCCATTCCTTGGAGTTAAGTGATTTGTCTTTATCACCATCTATGGCTGAAAATAGCTGTTGAGCTAGGTTGGGGGCGCTTCCTTGATTCGGTCTTCGGAACCCCCCGCCTGAACTCCCTCTTCCTCCAGATCCACCGCGCATTCTGTTCTGGCGCATATCTTCACGTTCCTCAGGGGAAAGAAAATTATTCTTATCCTTGTCGAACTGGTCGAACATTTCCTTGGGGCCCGGAAATTCTTCACGAGAGATTTTGCCATCTCCATTAGCATCCATTTGACGTCCAAATCCTCCCCCTCTTTGCTGTTGGGCCTGCAGAATCGAAGATCCTATAATCAGTACCAACCAAAATCCTAATACTCGTTGCATGCTTTTATTTGGCCTCTTTTTTGGTGGCTTGGCTAGATAATTCAATGAATAATCCGCTGTATGAACCGTGCGGTTTCTTTCTTTATATTCGTTGGGCTGAGTTTTGGTTCCTTCTCAGCTGAAAAGCTTTCCAGTGGATTAATTGCCAAGGGAACTGAATGGGAAACTTCCTACTATCAGCGTGATAGCGGAGTTGAAGGACCGGTTGTCTTTATTACCGGAGGTGTACACGGAAATGAGCCAGCTGGGGCCCGTGCAGCCGAACAGATACGCCATTGGACAATCAATAAAGGGCGTCTTATTGTTGTTCCCAAGGTAAATAAGCCCGGATTGATGGCTGATATTCGTTACTTACCCGGAAAGCCGAAGGATCTCAGGGATTTGAACCGGAATTTCCCCAAGACCAAACAAGATCCTACAGCCAAGGATATGCCGGCTTCCGCTTTATGGGAATTACTGAAGGCCTCAAAGCCAGATTGGTTTATAGATTTGCATGAAGGGTATGATTTTCATCAAATTAATTCCGACTCGGTTGGCTCGTCCATTATCGATGTAAAAGGAGAATTGGCTAATGCAATTGTACCCATGATGTTAGAGGTAGTGAATGCCACTATAGCCGATCCGAAAAAGAAGCTTGTGCGTTTACGTTACCCGGTCAATGGAAGCGTGGCACGGGCAGCTCATGAAAAACTCGGGGCGGCTTCCATGATTTTAGAGACCACAAAAAAAGATCAGCCTATTTCCAAGCGCACAAGACAACACCGAATCATGGTTCACACACTTTTACTGCACTTGGGCATGGTTAATAAGGGAACTGCTCACGTTCTTGCTCCCTCAAAAGCTGAAGGGTTAAAGATTGCTGTTTATGATGCGGGTGGAGTGGGAGGCAGTGGTCCGCGAAATTTGGATAAGGTTTTTACCGGTAAAAAAGTCATCCTGAGGCGCGTGGGAGCAGTTGATATTAGAGCCGGCATTCTGGATCAATTTGACTTGGTAATTTTCCCGGGAGGTAGTGGGAGTAAGCAGGCAGCGGCACTTGAGATGGAAGGTCGTGAGGTGGTAAAGAAGTTTATTGATCAGGGAGGAGGGTTTGTTGGTATATGCGCTGGAGCTTATTTAGCGGCTTCCAATTACAAATGGTCCTTAGGTATCAGTAACCATAAGACCTTTTGTGAAACGATCGATTTGCCGGAAATTGGGCGCAAGAGCATGTGGTATCGTGGGGCATCATCTCCAGTAAAGATGGAGCTTACGGAGGAAGGCAGGAAAATACTGGGTGAAGTAAAGGGGGTCTTTGATGTTCGTTATCACAATGGTCCGATTATGTCTGCTATGGGTAAGGAAGGGTTGGGGGCTTTTCGTAGTTTGGCAACTTTTCGTAGCGAGGTCTCGAGATACAAACCGCAGGAAGGCACGATGGTCAACACGCCAGCGATTATCGTGGGTGAATTTGGTAAAGGGCGAGTGCTTTGCATTAGTCCACATCCTGAATCGACACCTGATCTCTACAAGCTGGTGCGAAATGCGATTCGATGGACGGTCCCTAACAAGTAAAATAGTTTGGTTATGAGGATTAAGTGGGTCTTATGTTGTTTGTTGTTTTTAGTAGGATTTGCTTTTGCCGAGAATCCTTCAGCTAAGCGAATTCTTGCGGGATACGAGGCACTGCGTCCTTCAGCCAAAGATCTGGCTATGTATCGTCTGGATTGGGAAGATTCACTGGATGTTGCACTCAATAGGGCGATAAAAGAAAATCGACCGATTTGTATGATTATCATCCATGCCAAATACGGCGACATTACCTCTGGTCATTGCTGAGCGACCGCAACGCAGGTCCGTGGGATCTCGCTAATTAATCCGTCAGTGGTGGCTCAGCTGCAGCCTTATATTGTTACTTCATGGCATGGTCATCGTAATGATGTGGGAATTCCGAGTGCGGTAAAAACGGTCTGGCGCAAAAAATTTCAGCTGCCACGCAGAGGCTTTCCTCAAAAACAGAGTAACGTGGATATCGCCCTGTTGGATTCCATTGGGCGTGTGGTGCATTCATTTGATGCTGCATATAATGAAGAGGACGGCCGACGCGTAGCCATTGAGCAACATACTGCTCGTCAACTGCAATATGCTGCGCCCTTGCTGGGGCTAGGTAGGCGCTCTGGCCAACTGCGTTCACTAAAACTGCCGACTCTCAATGGCAAACGTGGAATACGAGTGTTTGTTAGTCTGGGAGATGAGCGCATGAGGGCATATCAGGCACCGGTGGTGGAGGTCGTTCCCTTAACAGATGCAGATTGGCAGCATTTGGCCTGGTCGGCGAAGGAGCGCCCTGTGCCGGCTGCTGCCCTAAAGCCGTGGCTTTCACAGATTTATCCGCCCGGCGTGATGGAGCGAACTGACCCGCAGACAAAATTTGTTTATACCATCAAATCCACAACCGGTGAACTCAAGCTGACTCCGATTAGTCCAGCCAATGGAAAAAGAAGGGCCATCCTGAATGGAGTGATTCGCCTCACTGATGAAGGGCCAGGAAATTTCAGTTTTCAGGGTGTTATAGGAGCGGTCATTACATACCCGAAAGATGATACTGAACCTCAATCATTGCGTGGTTATTTTGATGGACTGTATCCTCGCACTGATCGCCTTCATCGCGATACTCGTTGGCTTTCGCTTCAAGCTGCTTTTGAGTCCATTCCCCAATAAAAGCGACATTGTACAGTAAACTTGTGAGCATTGTGAAAATGCTCGCAAAATAACTGATTTTGTTACATAAAGTACACCGATGGACGCGGAGATTCGGAACGCGCAAGGGGAAAAACTCGATTATTCTTTTCATGCGGCGGCGAGTGAAAGCCCTTTTACAGTGATCATTGGACATGGGGTGACCGCCAATAAGGATCGACCCTTTGTGGTTGCTCTTGCAACAGGTCTGGCAATGGCAGGTATTCCGACTTTGCGGTTTTCTTTTTCGGGTAATGGTGATTCAGAAGGTCGATTTGAGGATTCCTGTATTACCAAGGAAGTGGAGGATTTGGGGACGATCATGGATGTAGTTCACGGTCAGGGTCGGAAGATTGCGTATATCGGGCATAGCATGGGTGGTGCAGTCGGAGTAAAACGTGCGGCAACCGACCCACGAATTGAGCTTCTGATTTCTTTGGCAGGAATGGTTCATACCAAAAAATTTGCTGAGGTAGAGTTTGGCGAGGAAACTCCTGGTGAAGGGTGTATGTGGGGTAAGGAGGAATGTCCTTTATCTGAATCCTTTATCGCTGATATGAATTCTATCGACAGTGTCTTGGATCTTGGAAGCCAAGTGAAAGTCCCGTGGTTTCTAGTGCACGGAATAGTTGATGATGTGGTGCCGATAGAGGAATCACGTGAGATATTTTCCCTAGCCAACGATCCCAAGGACCTACTGGAAATCAAGGATTGCGATCATGTATTCGATCCGGAGACTGACCCGGATTCTTTACCGACGATGGTAAGTGCGGTTAGCTCTTGGTTGATGCCAAGAACCATGCCTGGGATGGCTCCTCCAGCTTAGTTTTACCCCTAAAACACAGAGGTTGTTTACAACTTTTCACGAGATTTTTCACTTCGTCACGATTTTGGCACATTCTATGCGTCACTCATGGCATTGTGTTTGAGTAAGCTCGGAAAACCCCCGAAAACTCAGATAAACTTGGCCTGTATGAGTGATAATTGCGCAACTTTAGAGTGAGTTTCACGCATAAAAGCCAAAAACCCAACAAAACAGGAGACAAATCATGAAATTGATGAA
>CAJWKQ010000036.1 GCA_913041895.1 uncultured Verrucomicrobiales bacterium | reverse complement strand
CACCTCTTTTTCTACGCAGTTAGGACAAACGCCACGCATATTCATTTCTGACTGCGTTACCTTAAAACCTTTCGGCACCTTAAAACCACTCGAGCGAGGCTTTGATGCACCCTCGAAATCCGAAACTCCCCCGCACACCTCACACAAGAAATGCGCATGTTCATGCATATTCGAACAATACCTTGTAGCTACACGATCCAAATGCACCTGCTTCACCAACCGATGCTTCACCAATACATCCAAACAATTATACACTGTAGCCATTGAAATCTCCGGCTTCAGGGCTTTTGCCTGCATGAAAACCTCATCAGCCGTCGGATGTTCTTTTGCGTGATCCAACAAAACACCGTACACAACACTTCGTTGCGGTGTTGGACGCAGGCCGGCCTCTGCAATACGTGAATCTGCCACTCCTCTTTCACGAGTTGGCGGCACAAATACAGTGCGAGCTTTTATGTTTTCCATGCGCGCTGGAAAGTTAGTAATTATCAAGAGATGGTCAACAATATTTAGAATAATTCTAAATATTATTCTCAATAGCGTCTTTAGGCAAAACTTTCGGCCCCTAATACCTGCCCTAAGCCTCTTTAGCAGTTGCTATCTGTTCATTAATTAGCTCTGCGCCGCGTTCAAGCAGATCTTCACGCGTGAACTCGCCATCCTCAAGTTTCTTGAGCAAAACCTTCTGGGCAGCGTAATCCTCATTCTCTATGCCCGCTCGGCTCTGCATCATTCGCCATGCTTTTCGTCGTTCAATATGGAAGAGCACCATCTGCCGACTGACAGTGTAATACTTGAATTTTCCATTGATCTCCGCCTTAAAGTACACTCCCCAGTCCGGCACATAAGCATGATGTCCTTCATCAAATACTCGCCGGTAGGTAACATCCTGCTGAGTAATCAAAGTAAGAATATTATCCATATGAATGAACTCACTTACTTGTGCTTCAGGAATTTCTTTGAGGTGACGCCTAAACCGCGCCTCGGTCGTCGCCCAGTGAGCAACCGTCATATTATATTTTTCACCGGTAGAGGGATACTTGGTCTCCCACCAATCACGTTTGATGGATGGGTTTCCTTTAATCTCAAAACCTTCCTGCATAGTCTCTCCGCCCCGTGGGTTATAAATAAATTCAGGCATTCCCCTGCTATCTCGAATTGTACGAGCCTGATCAGCGCTCATGTCATCCGGCACCCCATGCTCAGGCTGACATGATGTATAGCACTGGTAAAACGCAGTGCCTCGGTATTCCAAACCATCAAGCATCGCCTTGTACAACTTGGCCGAATTTGCCATCGAAACCTGCGCTACATAAGGTGAACCATGACCTGCGGTAAATGTCTCGGCCACACTCTTTTTCTCGATGAGCTTGCCTTGTGAAGCCACGCCAAACTGGTTCATGTCATAACCTCCAAGCATATTTGAACTGTCTGAATTCTGACCACCTGTATTGGAATATACCTGCGTATCAAGCATGAGCATCTTTACATTCGGACGGTTTTGAAGAATTACTTTAGAGACATTTTGATAACCAATATCCCCCATCGCACCATCACCACCTATAGCCCAAACTTTGGGCATTTCCCGAATCTCCTGATCAGTCATCAGAGCATCGTCCAAATGAGTCAGCTCAAAATATTCACGCTGACTGCTCACGTCATCCTCCCGCTCAAGCAGAGCTGTCGACAATCGTTCCGGGGTAACTGAACGGCGGGCATGATTCAACACGGCAGATTCACCAATCAGCCAACTGATAGTTGCTCCATCCTGGAATAGTGAGTTCATCCAAGGATACGGATGAGGGTTTGAGGGCGGCGTGGAGCCGTATACCGTATTACACCCGGTATGAGCCCCCATATACATGGTGCTCATTCCGTTAGCCATACGGCCATCAATCGCCTGCAAGTCACGGTGATTAAATGCATCCTGTCGCATCACGGCTATCAACGCATCAATGATCTCCTGATCTGTAATCTCACCGTGCTGCTCCAAACGATGGGTTGTATCCTCATCATTCTCACCGCCCAAGCCCATTACTACATGAGCAACGGAACGCTTAAACCAATTATACTCCTCCTCGCTCCTAGCCTTGAGCCCCTCAAGTCTAGCAACCCCCGATTCTTCTAAAGATGTTGCTTTCTCACGCAATCGGGCCGCCTTTTTATGGTAGAGTGGGCGCATGTATGCCTCCGTCACCGAAGCGACGGCTCTTAACACACTCTTCTCGCCACACCCTGCACAGGCCCCATCACCAGACACCAATGCTTCATAATTGCGCCGGACCATTAAGTGGTTACGCAAGGCTGCTTCCCGGGAAGCCTCCGGACTATCATCATTGTATAGACCAAGAAATTTCTGATTAGTGTCGGGTAATAAACGACTGAATACCTGTGCGGTTGTGAGGTCTGCATTAAGTTCTGGAGTTTCCTGAGTCATGCGCAGTGCATCGTGATCACCACACACCTGTACGCACTCACCGCACCCCTTACAAAGATCACTAACGAAGATAGAGAAAATACCACCATTCCCAGGATTCTTTTTCTCAACGCTCCTATAAATAGCGGTAACGTCGTTATACGCCAGAGGCAGCTTGTCAATAATATGGAGGAACTCTTCACGTGAAGCCTCATCAATGCTAGTGAGCTGATCCACCTCACCACGAAGAATATCCTTTAGGGGTTCCTTGCCCTTAGCTGCAACAACTTCATTCATTTTTGCTCGGCACCGCTCATCCAAACCACCCACCTCATTGAGAAGCGCTTTCGCCGCCTCTTTATCACCAACATAGTTTCGTATCGCAGTAACGAGGATGGTGCTGAGATCCTGAGCAGTATTTGGAAGAGCTGTATCCGGACATGCGGTAATGCATTCCATGCATTGTGTGCAATTTTCCGCGATATAAACGGGTGTTTCACGCCGGGCAACATATTTACTCTGGGTCGCACCACTTGCCGCGCCCATCACAGCCATACTCGCAAAGGCACCTGAAGGCTGATGATAGCCTAGATCATTGCGAAATTCAGAATCGAATTTTTCCAGCGTCTGAAATGGCGCACGCTCCTGCCCTTCAGGTGGCGCACAACTTGGGCACCCGCTAGCATCACATCCCGCAGTCGCTGGCATCTCTATTCCTGAAGCCGTCTTGGGTGCCAACATCGGATTACGCATGCTGGAGGTATCGGCATCTTCAATCTCACCATATTGAATTTCCGTTACTCGCTCAAAACCACCAATCATGACCTTCATGTTGGACTCCACTACAGCTGCTCCAAACCGGCCAAACTTCTTCTCATACTGATTGTGAACTATTTCGCTATACTCCTCCTCACCGATATTGTGATCTGCAAGGAAACTCGACACCTTGAAGAAGGCTCCAAGGAAGGTGTTGCCCTGCATTCGTAACTGCAAATCGGCTCGGTTGGTCGCCTCACGAGCAATCTCAAAGCCAGGCAGAATAAAGACACGGATGTTATTTTCCTTGATAAACTGACGATGCTTGGCAGGGATACGTTGCCAAGCCGTTTCTGGTGTCTCACTTGATTCCCATACTATACTCCCACCCTTGTTTATGCCTTCAAGCGGATTGGTGTGGGTAAATGCCTTGGGATCACAACACAGCACCACATCAACGTGGTTGAGCTCGCAGTTTACCTGAATCCGTTCAGGAGCAACGGTAAGGAAGTAATTAGTTGGTGCACCTTTCTTCTCTGACCCATATTTCGGGTTAGCCATAATAAAGAGCTTGTCTTCCAGCTGGCCCAAATCGTCGTAAGAAGGATTTCTCTCGGAAATAATCTGACCAAATTTACCAATGATCTCACCAAGGTTTTTCCCAGTCGTGATCATACCCCAACCACCGATCGAGTGGAAACGCACTGCTATTGCCCCTTCAGGCAAAAGAGATGGAGTGTCTTTGGAAATCACACTGTAAGGGTGATCAATCCCTAGTGTGAAATAGGTTTCCCCATCGGTCGCCGTCTTGCCATCCTTGCGAGCTGTCTGTCCTGTAGCAAACTCATACGCTCCCATGGTGTGCTCAGGACGGAAATCCCGAGAACCTATTCCGTAACTGCCCCTGAAAATTCGTGGCGTTTCTTCAGGTGTAATTTCTGGTAATTCACCGCCATACTTGGCCGATTCCAATCCTTTACTCAAAGCGGTCCGGATATCGCGACCCATGGGATTGTCTCCAGCCATACCTTCATCGGTGCGCTCAATAACGATAACGTTCTTTTTGCCGCGCAAGGCATTGATAATTGCGGCCTCGGGGAAAGGGCGAATGACATTGATATGTACAGATCCAACCTTGGCACCTCGTTGCTCACGCAGATAATCACAGGCCGCTTCAACATTCTCGGCCCCACAGCCTAGAGAGACGAATACTGTTTCGGCATCCTCTGTTTTGTATTCCTGAATCAGTCCATAACGTCGACCGGTGAGTTGCGCAAATTCCTCGTAGCATTGTTCAAGGATACCCAAAACAGGTTCATTAAAATTATCGCGGCGCGCCACCACTCCATTCATGTGATGCTCTTGATTTTGCACTGGCCCGAGAAGCACCGGATTCTTTAGATCCATCATCTCAGGCACTCGACGGCGTTTTGGTCCAAAAAGCTCACGCTGGGCCTCCGTTGGGCAATCAATCTGGTCTTCAGGTGCGCCCAAGTACTCTCGAAGTAGATCCGCTTCAGGCGCACGATAGGTCCTCTCGGAGTGTGTTGTCAGCATCCCGTCCTGAATATTCATACCGGGGTTCAGAGTCAACTCGTTGCATTTTCGAAGAATAATTGCCTGATCGGCTGCATGTTGGGCATCACGCCCCATCAACATTGTCCAACCCGTGTCCAGAGCAGAATAAAAGTCATCATGACCACAGTGGACATTGAGGGCGTGCTTGGTCAGAGCTCGAGCACCCACTTCAAGCACCATGGTCGAAAGCTTACCCGGCGCGTGATAATACTGCTCCATTGCATAGACAATACCTTGACCTGAAGTGAAGTTCACAGTCCGCTTGCCAGTCATGGCCACTGCTGTGGCACCGCCTTGCGCAGCGTGTTCCCCTTCTGCTTCAACAGATAATTTCTGATTACCCCAAACATCCAACGCGCCCTCAGCAAAGGCCTGCTGATAGATTTCCCCACCTTCAGTGGAGGGAGTAATCGGGTAATATACCCCTCCTTCAGTGATCCTTGTTTCCACCCATTGAGTAACAAGTTGATTACCGTTACACGTCACCGGAATTCCCGGGTATTTGGGCTTTTCAGCACCGGACTCGGTAGGAGTCACTGTCTGTTCTGCAGTTTGATTTGCCATATTAAACAATTAGCTAAAGTGTCCTTAGTATTAAAACGGGTTGGCTAAAAAGCAAAAAGCTCCTTGTGGGGAGGTTATCGACAATAATGTTGAGGCCGTGTAAAGGTTCGCATCCCTATTACGCTTTCGCGGTGGCAAAGACTATCGTCGAGCGACAGCTGTGGCAATCCTATTTAAATTTAGACAGATTGTTTACAAAATTATCAAAAATAGCCAAAATTAGCCGTGCTTACCGCACCTGATGATAAATCTCTGCCTCGTGCGAGGCACCATCCGTATGAGGCACAGTTGGATGCTTTGGAAGCAGTAGTCTGTTCAGACACCATTTCGCAAATCCTCGGGTTCGCTCCATCTCATTCAGTTGAAGACCTTGAAAGACTGTTAGAATGCTATAGGAAAAGCCTGCTCGAACCCATTGAGTTACCGACCATCAAACGTGCCTGCACGCTCACCACGCGCGGTCACGCCGATGAATTAATTAAACAGGATCAGGCTTTTACCGGCACGCATCCAGAGTGGCTGCTTCTCATGCCAGCTAGTACACGTATAGGCCGAGATTATCTGAATCGACTTAGACCTTTGCAGGATGAAAGAGTGGTCCAAAGATTTATAGAAGCGGTAAAATACGACCGCACCCCAGGGCACCACCTTACGGTTTTCGGCCTGACGATGGCGGTCTTTTCGATTGCCCAAAGGCAAGGCTTAGCTGAATACGCGCAATTTGCCCTTCAAGCCGTTGTATCCACTGCCGCCGGTAAATTAAAGATCAATCAGAAAGAGCGTGATTATCTTCTATCCAAATCCGAAGCACAGCTTCCCAAATCTATCGGTCGCTTGGTGGCCTAGTTAGAGTTAAGACAGTTCAGCGTTGGAATACACACTCTGAACATCATCGTGATCCTCAAGGAGCTCCACAAGCTTGTTGACCTTTTCTACTTCAGATTCATTGCTCAATGGCGCGGTGATTTCAGGCAATGAAGTAATCTCAGCGGTTTCCATTACGATATCTTTTTTCTCAATCGCCTTGTGGACTGACTCAAAATCGTCGGGAGCTGTTAGAACTTCATAACCCTCATCCTCAGCCTTGAAATCCTCCGCACCTTTCTCCAGCACCAACTCCATTAGCTCATCCTCATTAGCGTTCTCGCGCGTAATCATGATCTGCCCTTTTCGATGAAACAACCGACTCACCGCACCCGACGTAGCTATCTTGCCGTCATTACGCGTGAGAATGGCGCGGATCTCCGAGGCCGTACGATTGCGATTGTCTGTGCTCACTTCACACAAGATTGCCGCACCATGCGGACCATATATCTCATATGTCAGCTCCTCAAAGCTGGCCCCATCGCCATCTCCCGTACCGCGTGCAATTGCACGCTGTATGTTGTCTGTCGGCATATTTGCACTCCGACCCTTCAACACCGCGAGGCGCAGTCGCGGATTCATGTCTGGATCACCTCCACTCAAACGAGCTGCAATCGTAATTTCCCGCGCTATTTTCGCAAACACCTTACTGCGCTTGGCATCCATTCGCGCCTTGGTGTGCTTAATATTGGCCCATTTGCTATGTCCTGCCATGACTAGAAGTGGAGAAAGTGAACACCAACAGAAGCATCGGCAAAAGAAAAAAGGAAACAAAGCCTCAAGCAATAATGTCGTGAATCACATTCCCAAAAACATCGGTCAAACGCACATCGCGGCTGTTGTGGCGATAAGTGAGTTTGAGGTGATCCAGTCCAAGAAGATGAAGAACGGTCGCGTGAATATCATGAACGTGCACGGCGTTGTAAATGGCATTCATACCCAAATCATCAGTACCCCCATAAGTGAGACCACCTTTAAGACCGCCACCTGCCAGCCATAGAGTAAAGCCACGATGATGGTGTCCGCGACCAATCCGTACCTCACGGTTTGCTTCTTCAAATGGAGTCCGCCCAAACTCAGTGGCCCATACAATTAACGTCTCATCTAGCATACCGCGCGCTTTAAGATCGGTGATCAGTGCAGTAATTCCCTGATCGGTTCGAGCGGCATTGGAGCGATGATTACCAACCAAACCACCGCGGTTGCCGTGGGCATCCCACTTACGGCCGGTGGCACCGTCCAAAATCTCCACAAACCGCACGCCGTTTTCCACTAGTCGCCGGGCTGTAAGGCAATGCTTGGAGAATTGATTATCCCCATAAAGCTCGTGCATACTCTGGGGTTCGCGTGAGAGATCAAACACCTCCGTTGCACTTTCCTGCATACCAAAGGCCATCTCGTAAGCCTCAATTCGACCGGTTAGATCAGGTTGAGTGGGATTCCTGTCACGATGCAGCTGGTTGAGATGGTTAAGTGTATCGAGATGTTCTCGTTGTTGTTTTAAATCAAGGCCTGTACGTGGATTGAGATTTGGAAAAGGCATCTTGCCCGATTCCACGCGAGCTACTGATGCCTGATGTCTTCCGGGCAGCATGCCTTGTTGAAAAACCTGATCGCCTGCTGTACTCACACCGTCTTTCATCACCACGTAGGCAGGCAGATCGGTCCGTTCGCTACCTAAACCATAAGTAACCCAGGAACCCATACTCGGAAAGCCGGCGCGTTGGTGGCCGGTATGCCAAATGATTTCACCCACCGAATGGATCGCCGAATCCGTGTGCACACCCTTAAGGAAAGTTATCTCGTCTACCACCGTTGCCAACTGCGGATAAATCTCACTCACCCAGGCTCCGCATTGGCCGTGTTGTTTAAATTCAAATACCGGCGGTAAAATCTGGCATTTCTCCACCGTCTTCTCTGGGTTGAAACCTGTAAGGTCTTCCTTGCTAAAGATTTCTGAAGCCTTCTTGCCCGCCCACTTCTTCAGCTTGGGTTTATGGTCAAAGGTCTCCAGATGGCTCGTTCCACCACACATGAAGAGCATAATCACGTTTTTCGCCCGCGGCCGATGATGTGCCGGCCTTGGCAACAATGCGCCTCCCGCCTCCAGTGCGAGCATCTCGTTCAATGCCAATCCGCCTAGACTCAACTGTCCAAGAAACTGCCGTCGATCGATATGCAGAGTCGAATCCATCAGTTCACGTAAATCATCTCATTCAGGCCCAGTATCAAGTGGCAATAGCGCCAAAGCGCATCACTGTGCTCTTCTTTAAGTAACCTGAGACCAATCTCCAATTCTTCCGCCCGCGGCGGGCGAGAAAGGGCAAGAAGATACAGGTGCTTCACCTGAGTAGATAATTCATCTCCAGCTTCAGCTCTCACCCGCTTAGCCAAATGCCCTGCCAAATCCCACACCAATGGAGCATTCAAGGCAAAGAGAGCGCCATTGGGCGTGGCACCGGTGGTTCGTGCGCCCACGCTTTGTGTGTAGTCGGGAGGATCAAATAGGCTCAATGTAGGATGCTTGGCTGACCGGTGTGCCTGCAGGTAGATCGAACGGCGCCAACTGCCCGGTTCGTCCTTTACCTCCTTGCGCGCGTGCCCAATAGATATACTTGGACCGTACATATCTGGTTTCAACACACCGGCTACAGCAAGCAGAGAATCACGAATGGCCTCTGCCTCCAGCCGATTGGGACGCCAGTGCCAGAGCAAAATATTATCCGCATCCACTTTCATCGGAGCAATATCCGCCGTACCTGCCTGCCGGTACACGGCACTCTTTAGAATCAATCGGTGAATGGGCTTTAACTGCCAACCGCCTTCTATTAATTGAATTGCGAGATAATCCAAAAGTTTCGGATGAGTGGGCGGCGCTCCCAGATTCCCGAAGTCATTGGGTGTCTTCACTAGCCCCTGTCCAAAATGATGATGCCACAGGCGATTTACGATCACTCGCGCCAAAAGTTCTCCGGCACCATGTTCAGTATCGGTTAACCAATCACCCAGTGCAGCGAGTTCGCTTTTTCCATTACCGCGCCAATGCGAATCTTCTTTACGCTTCAGCACTTTTATGAAGCTAGGCTCCACGCGTTTACCGGGTGACTGCCAGCTGCCTTTACCCAAGACACGCGGCTCAGTGATCTCTAATGGAATCCGTTTCTTCGATGCCTGCGGCGCTTCCTTAACCTGATCGAAGAAAGTAGCCGTCAGTTGATAATATTCCTCAGTAGAGATCGGGTCGACCGGATGATTATGGCAACGCGCACAGCCGAAGCTGATGCCGAGAAAAGCCGTTCCGGTGGTGGCCACCATGTCATCCAAACGATGGAACTGCTTGTCATTCGGGTTAGCGTTATCCTGCAACTGAGGACCCAATTGAATGAATTGCCTCAGCTCCTTGTGCCTTTCGCCAGCCACGAAATGCATCCGTACAAACGCATCGAAGGGCACATCTTCATTAAGTGCGCGAATCACCGCGTCTCGAAACTTCCACGCATTGGCTCGCGGTTTATCGTTGTTCACCGTGAGATGACCTGTGCTCTCCCCAAAACGCACGACATCAAGCCAGTGACGACCCCAGCGCTCACCAAAGCGTGAACTCACCAGCAACCGATCTATGAGTCGTCCGTACGCGCCGGGTTGGGCATCAGCAATAAATTGCTCAATCTCTTGCACAGTGGGCGGCAGGCCGGTGAGATCAAAAGTTACACGCCGAATCAAGGTATAGCGATCGGCCTCAGGCTGGGGCTTGAGATTTTTGGAACGCAACTTGGCGAGGATAAAGGCATCAATGGGAGTGCGCATCCATGCAGCGGTTTTTTCTTGAGGTACAGTCGCCGAGGCCAACCGCTCCAGACTCCACAGCTTGGGCGCACCCTCCGCAGTTGCTGGGAAGGAAAGGCCAAATAGTAAGATGAAAGGCAGCGGCCGCATACCCGATATGTTACAGGCTCTTCTTCCTCCGTCCATCATCAGTTTGTTTTTCAGGCGTTCCACTCACAGGCTTGACCCAAGCTTAAGGAACGTCATCATTGGGCTCACACCATTGGTATGAAAAAATTCCTTTTTCTTTTCCTGATCTTGCCAATCTGCGCCCGCGCAGACTGGAGCGTCAAACCCGCCTCCAACCCCAACGCCCCCGGCAAAGGTCTGGCAGTCGCCCACGGCGGCAAGCCTGTCGCCCACTTCGTCTTTGGTGAAGGGCAGAAGAAACCCTTCCTGCACGTGTACGGCACCAAGGGAGAGCTGCTGACCAACCCCGGTGCAGGACCCGATGGGAAGGACTTTGGCCGCTATCCGCATCACCGCGGCATCTACATCGGTTGGCGCGTCATTTCCGGCGGCAAACAATATGACCTTTGGCACATTCACAAGGGCGAAATCATGCGCGCTAAGGAGATCAAAAGCGCGAAAGCCTCCAAGGATGGTGTGAAAATAGTCGCTGATATTGAGTGGCGCACCGGCACGGTGGGCAAGAGCGATGATTTACTGATCGCTGAAACCCGGACACTGGTAATCTCCAAGGTGGGTGATGCCACTCAGGTCGATTTCCACACCGAACTGGCCGCTGCAGCCAATCTCACACTGGGCGGCGACCTACAGCACGCGGGTTGTCATTTCCGCGCCCACACCGAGGTCGCTAATAAATCCACCAAATACACCAGCTACCTGTGGGAACCCGAGGGCAAAAAAGCCGGCAACGGCAAGATCCTCAGCAAAGAATGGAAATGGAATCGCCTGCAGTTTCCCATTGGCGGCAACTGGTACAGTGCCACCCAGTTCAATTCTCCTCACCAGCCGGTTGAGGAACTCTCCTGGCGTGATTACGGCCGGTTCGGATTTTTCTTCAAGAAGGATCTGAAAAAAGGCGAAACGCAGAAACTCGCTTACCGCTTCCATATTGCGCCGAGCGAAGCACCTCAACTGGAAAGTGAACCACCACAGGTTTCCAAGCAGCAGGAAAAAACCTGGCGTGCTGCCGCTCAAAGCGCATACAAAAACTTTGTGAAGAGCCTGAAATAAATCTAAAATCAATTCGTCCAATTTAAACCAAAACTTGATATGATAAAGAACCTGATTCCCACTCTCGCAGTTCTCAGCCTCAGCTTCAGTACCTTGGCAGGTGACTGGACCAACTGGCGCGGACCCAACTATAACGGGGCCACGATTGCCACGGGCCTGCCCACAAAGTTTTCCAAAACGGAAAACATTGTCTGGAAAACCGCCTTGCCTGGGGCTTCAGCAGCCACCCCGATTATTTCCGGAAACCATGTATTTTTAACCGCCGCACAGATTGAAGATGCAGGTAGCGGTAAGGGCAAACTGCTGGCCATGTGTCTGGACCGCAAGAGCGGCAAGGTCCTCTGGGAACGTAATGCGGGCAGTGGTTACCGACCCAATGGCGATGGTGCCGATTATCGCCTGGATAACCGCACCAATTACGCCTCCCCTTCTCCGGTAACTGACGGAGAGGTGGTCGTCTTCTTTTTTGGTAATGGCGATCTGGTGGCCTTTACCGTTAAGGGAGATCTGGTCTGGCAACGTAATATTCAAAAAGATTACGGTGACTTCACCTTTCAATGGACCTTCGCTGCCACCCCCACGCTCTATGAAGATAAACTTTACCTCCCCATCCTGCAGCGTGATGAGGAAGTGAAGGGCCGCGGCAAGGCCAATAATCCCTCCTTTATTTTGGCCATGGACCCCAAGAGCGGCAAGACGCTCTGGAAACATGTCCGCCCTTCTGATGCCAACAAGGAATCGCTGGAGTCCTTCGGCACCATTATCCCACACAACGGCGAACTCTTGATTGCTGGCGGAGATGTCCTGACTGGGCATGATCCTGAGACCGGCAAAGAACATTGGCGGTGGGGTACTTGGAATCCCGGACACCGTGAACAGTGGTGGCGGCTGGTTCCCTCACCGGTTGTTGGTGACGGTGTTGTGTTGGTCTGCGCGCCAAAACGCCAGCCGGTCTATGCAATCACTCCCGGCGAAAATACCAAGTTGGCCTGGAAGAGCGAAGGGCAGATCAGCCGAAACAAAGACGTACTCACCAGTGATGTCTGCACCCCTCTCTTTTATGAAGGTAAATTCTTCGTAGTCTATGGGGAAGGGCGCGACAAGACCATCGCTGCCTGTGAACCCAAGTCCGGCAAAATTCATTGGACGACCAATTTACAGAGCCGCAAACTGATACGCTGTTCACCTACTGGAGCTGATGGAAAAATCTATCTTCAGAACCATGGCGGCGAAGTATATGTGATCGATGCCAAGAATGGTAAAATCCTCCATCGCACCGAAATGGGTGAGGGAGGCGACGACCAAACCCGTTCAAGTATCGCCATTGCCGGCAAACAGCTCTTCATACGCACCAACACAATGATCTACTGCGTAGGCAAATAACCCAGCTTAATAGAATTATTCAAACGCCCCGGTTAACGGGGCGTTTTTTTGTGTCACTCTGAGCCAAAATCAATAACTAGTCCTGAACAGGGAAATTTCCAACGGTGACAGTTTTTGGAAGGCCTTGATCGAGCAAAAGCACAAACCTCATACCATAACGTTTACCCAGAAGCTCCCGGCTTCGTTTTACCCCCAAAACACACGCTGCTGTAGCGTAAGCATCACTCTCGAAACAAGTGGGAGCCACCAGCGTGCAACTACCTATTCCTTCTACGGGTTGTCCGGTTCTAGGATCGAGCAAGTGGCCGTAGCGCTTTCCTTTTTCGATAAAAAAATTCTCGTAGTTCCCTGAAGTACTTAACGCTCCGCTACTTAAAAGCACCTCCGATCGTTTACCTTTTTTTTGGGGATCTTCAATGAACACCCTCCAATATTTTTTACCCGGAGGCAGCCCTATAACCCGCAGGTCTCCCCCTGCCTTCACCATTGCATTTTTGATTCCCGATTTTTGAAGCGCACCTATCGCGCGGTCCACAGCATAACCTTTACCGAAACCTCCCGAGTCGATTGACATCCCTTGAGCGCCAAACTTCAGCCGATTATTTTCGAAGTAAATCCTCCGGTAATCCACTTTGCCTAATACGGGTTTTAATTCATCGGAATGCGGTAACCGGTATCCTTCCTTTTTAATAAACCCCCACAAATCTGCCAGAGGACGGATGGTAGGATCAAAAGCTCCCTGGGTTTGTTCAGATACCGCAAGCGCCTGATTCAAAACACTTTTCAATTCAGAATTAATCACTCCCCCCTTGTTGGCATGGGCCAGCTCACTATCTTCGCGGTGGATACTCAACAGGCGGTCCACTTTATGGAATTCTTCGAAAGCCTGATTTATACCCATATGAGCCTTTTGTGACTCAGCAAAAACGGTTATAGAAACGAAAGTCCCCAGATGGGGTTGCAACCGTGTGACGGGCTGAAGTTTTTCAGTCTTTGGCGGCTGGCTTTGACAACCTACCAGCAGCAACCAAAGCAGGGCGCAGGACCACATTCCACGTGTGACACACGCGCTTGATGCCGCGCGACATCCCTCGACAAGAGAGAGTAGCCCCGCTGATATTATGAATGCCATCATGGAGATCTATCTTTGAATTCGCACTTTTTCCAACAAACTGGTTTCGCCAACTCTTGCGCCGCACTTCATATCCCCAGCTTTCACGATAGTTTAGGATCTCTACCTGCTTAACCTTGCCTTCAAGCGTCAAGGCTATCACATAATCAATATATGCATGTTTACCAATGCACCGGTCGAAAACCAATACTCCAATGACTTTATTTTCCTTGAAAGCCACCCCATGAAACAAACCTGGATCAATGACTTTTAACCCACTAGCAGCATATATTTTTTTTATCTCATCTTTGGAATATCGATGACTCTTCCACTCGAATTTATCTGAAGATGGAAAACACACCTTCTCAGCCTGCTTGTATGTCAGGTACGTCTTGGCGTGCACCTGAGAAGCGCCCACTCCCATTAGGGACAAGGCGCACAATGCCAAGGCTAATTTAATTAATAGTCTATTCATCTTTCGATGGCTAAAGTCGGCACCCGCAAAAACGGAATGCCGACTTAAATCGCAGTAAAGGTTTATTAGAAAACTAATGAACTTAAACTGTTTGTTTTGGGACGGTGGCACCCCACCCGGGGTGCCACCTCTATTGGTTTATCGCAATTAGCTATAAAAGCCGCCTGCAAATTTCTTCCTATTAAAACTGAACGCCAATAGCGAACTGGATCTCATTAGCACCATCCTTTTGTTTCATATAGGAGGCCTTGATTTCCCAGTTGTCGCCAAACTTATACATGGCTCCAGTTGTGAAATATTCCTTCTTGTTCACAGTTGCCCCGCCTGCCTCAAACTCTTCGAGACGCACAAATGGAACCACCTCGTTGTCACCATGAGGAATATGATATGCAGTTTCAAGGCGCCAGCCTGACTGCTCGTCCCAAGTAATATCGCCAACTGCAGAATCGGTGATATTGGCCGGTGTACCAAAATCCCACACTGCATAATCACCGATCAACTCCAAGCCCTTGAGGCTACCCTCCTGAAATCTGTAGGCAGCAGAAGCTACATAGAGATCCATATCGGAAGTCTCTCCATTAGAGTTGGTCAGTTTAGACTGGTATGTTGAAAGACTACCAGCAAACCCTCCACGATCATAACCCAACTTCAGAGTTGTGGCGATGTCATCGAAGCTATGGTTGTTCATATCTGGTCGCATATTTTTTAACGACCATTTTGAGACCGTGTCAGTACCTCGACCTTGGTTGCCGGATTTTGCATCCGGGCCCTGAGAGAACAACAGGTTGTAGCTTAAGCCCTCAATTTGAGGAATATCACCATGTATACCGGTGGCCATTTCCATCCATGTAGTTGGAATCAGTTGTTTGTATATCTGCGGACGGTAGGCAGAATAAAACAAATCAGGCTCATGGTGTTCATTAATCGTGCCAACCGGAATCAAGGAGACACCAAGTGAGCGCCAATTAAGGTAATCATTAACCTGAACATCGATGTACATTTGCTCCAATTCTACTGCACCGGAGAATCGATCGTTACTTCCGTCTTTCACGCCACCGTGCTCGAACTCCAGCTCGGCTTGAAACTTAGCGTAGTCGCTTAGTTTGTAGCTCGGAATCAGCACCATACGGTGCGGATCAGCTTTTTGACTGCCGCCCCCACTCTTATACTTCATCGTTCCGTAGAAGTTGAATGTGAGCCCGTTAGCTGCTGCTGCACCCCCACCAGTGGCTTGGAGTTGTGCCATTTGCTCCTGAATTTCCTTCAGCTGCTTTTCCAGTGCATCTATTTTAGCATCTTGTGCTACAGCCACACCTGCACTGGCGATCAGGGCGACTAGGAATAGTTTAAGTAATTTCTTCATCTTGATTGCGATATTGAGACTCAGTCTCGTTAAATACCAAGCATCATGAGACTGAGTCCCAATTGCTTGAGCAGGAAATTAGTGCGACTGAGTCTCATGGTCAACATAAAATCTAAATTTTTTTAGCCCTGTATTTATGGGGTAATATAAAGAAACCGGCCCGGATGACTCCGGGCCGTTCATACAATATTCCTTTTAGAAGAATCTAGAACTTGAAGATGAGATCCGCCTGAATGCGGTTATTGCTCTCATCATCAGCAACACCATCCTCAGACTCAGTGTGCATCCAAGTTAGGGCAAACTGCACGTTGTCATAAATCATATACTTACCCTGAAGAATAATTCCCTCAACGTTTGTACCTGATTTGAATTCGTCAGCAGTACCACCTGCACCGAAGGCACCAAAGTCGGAGTGGGCCAAGTCATCCCACACTGCATCCTTCTCAATGCTACGGTACTCAAATTTAGTCTCCCATTGGCCAGCCTTTTTGGCACTACCATATTTGATGCCAGTAGCATATCCGGTGTCCTTGGTGGCTGCGCTTTCCTGGTTATTCACCCAAGTGCCGTATACTTTCACGCCATTACCAATTCCATTCAAGCCCAAGGCCGCATCCAGAAATATGGGTGTATACCCTACACCAGAAGTGTTGCCTGCACGGGCTCCCTTACCAGCCATTCCCAGACCTTCATCGTCTACACTGTACGCCCCCAATCCCAAGTCCAACTCGGTGGTATCATTGAGTGATGTACTGGAAGTTACCTGGGCCATGAACATATTGGTGATATCCTCACTACTGGCATTTTCACCATTCAGAAAGTAGGCACCGCCATGTAAACCAATCTCTGTGCCAGCAGCTTCAGTGCTGTAGTGTGCTTCAAAACCCTCCGGGGTGATATCACTATCAAAGAGCGCCTTGGAAACCCCCCAACCGGTCTTATCCCAATTCTGCATCTTACCACCGATAAGTGTTACCTCACCGACATCCATCTGGGCCCATGCTTGATCCAGACTAATGGTATCGCGAGCAAAACCCCGATCAAAGGTTTGGTTAGTTGAACCAATATCATCATCCCCATTTTCGCCACCAGTTGCCAAACGAAAACCAGCTTTCACACCATTACTCATATCGGCAGTTCCACCGAAACGGAAACGGTAACGCCAGCGATCATTGGCCGCCGAATTGTTCGATGGGCTATCCTTGGTATGGTCATAGCGCAGGCGCAGATCACCTTTTAAGGTAATACTCTCCACCCATTTGGGAACCTGCTCATTAAATTCCGCGTTGCTCTCCTCTAAAAGAGCATCGGCTTCCGCTTGAGTGATCACACCCTTCTCGACGAGTTTCTTCAGCAGACTCGTATTATCACCGGCCTCAGCACTCAGGGTCGTAAGACCTGCAAGAACGCCTATCCCAAGGGCTTTAGTCAGATTTTCTCTTATCATTTCTAGGTATTTTTTATCATTTAACAATCCAGTCGCATTTATTCAAGGTGTTTTTGCACTGCTAAAAAGGTGATGCAAAATAACGCCGGTAAGTTGAATCGGCTGGGTCACAGGGAAATAGCAGCCATGTTACAAACATGAAAAATAGTTTTTTTGGTGGATTCACGAGAAGTCAGCTGATTCCCCAATGAGGAGGGCATCTTCGGCAATATTAATCGCATGATCAGCCACTCGTTCCAGACGTTTGACGATGACCCCCAAATCCAGATAACTGGCAATCGACTCTGGGTCGTTTTGCATCATCCCCACCAGTTCTTCCTGATAAAATTTATTAAGCGCATCCATCTGATCATCCTGCGAAATCAATTGCCGAGCCTTGCTGATATCATTCTCTGCATAAGCCTGAATCGCCTCACGAAGTAAAAGGCAGGCTTTCTCGCCCATCGCCACAATTTCCTCACGGAAAGGTGCCTTCCAGTTGGATTGCTCATTAAGGTGGATCACACTCTTAGCAATGGTGCCGGCCTCATCCCCAATTCGTTCAAGGTCATTGGAAATTTTCATACTAATAGTAATGGCACGCAAATCTTTCGGCGCGGCTCCAGCAGCTAGAATTTGCACCGCCAACTCGTCCACTTCTGCCTCCATCCGGTCGAGCTGATCATCATCATCGCATACCTGATTTGCTAAGGTTGTATCACCCTCTAAAAGGGCTTTGACCGAACGTGCCACCATATCCTCGGCCAAGACGGCCATGGCCTGCAGCTTACCCTTAATCTCTGGAAGTCCGGTTTTCAACGGCCTGGAGCCATTTAGCAGTTACAACTATTGCGCCGGAGGGATAATATCTGTTCCCTGCTCATCGTCCTTCTTTTCCCTGTAACCAATTCGGTGGAACGGGTTCACAATGCTGCTGGCAATATTGCGTGAGTGACTGCCAATTCGCTTTAGATAGCGCAAATATAGGACCACTGCGGCGAACTCAGGCCCCTCCAGTGCTTCCACATTGCCGGCAATCAAATCGTCAACTAGCTTCTCGCAATCGGTTGAAACGTCCTCCTTGTATTCCTCCATCGCCTCACGAGCCAAATCCTCATCCCCATCTCTAAATGCTTGGATGGTTTTCCGGAATACTGACTTGGTGTCTTTTTCTATTGCCTGCAATTTCTCCTCAATACTCCCGGCTACTAAGCGCTTGGGGTGGCGGCGGGCCAAATCGAAAATATTCTTTGTGTAATCACCAATTCGTTCAATATCGATCACCACGCTAACGAGCGCCAATCCAGAGGCCAGTTGCTGATCTCCTGAAAGCAGTAAATGCTTCATAACCTTCTTGCGCACATCCCGTTCACTTCGGTTGATTTCCTTATCGAGCGCATATATATCCACCTTGATTTCCGCGGTGTCCGATTGGCGCAATGACTCCACCGATGCCTCAAACATCTTGCCATCGGTATCGAGCATTTCACACGCCTCTTCAAAGGCCTGCTCATACAGGTTATCCTTCCTAAAAACACTAATGATTTCTTTCCACATAATGGGTGCTATTGGTTTGTATTTTGACTATTCCTGTCAGAGTTAAAAGCGATTTTATTCTTTCGGTTGCGGGGTGGTAGCATTCTTGTCTCCAGATTCAGGCGGAGAACCAGCCGGTTCCTCCTGATTCGGTTCAGAAGGAGTTTCCCGAAAAACGTCGGCTACTGTATTCCAAGTCACTCCAATGGGGATAAGATAAAAGACCACTACAATAACCGCGATGGGAATCGCACGGTTTCGCAAACAAAGCTCCGCCAACCATTCGGCAAATTTTACCGGGAGTTCCCGGATCGGCTGGTAGGGAAGGAAAATAATTGCTCCCGACAAGTTAAAAAGAAGGTGCGCAAAAGCCACCGTGGCCCCCGCTACCACCTCCGACGGTATAGGCTCACCTGGCGCCACATCCACTGCACTGGCTGCAGCCAAAGCTGCCAATAAACCCGTAATGGTGGTTCCAATATTAGCACCGATAGTGAAAGGAAAAATTTGCTGGAGTCGAATTACCCCTGCCCCAGCCAGCGGCACAATGAGGGAGGTGGTGATAGAACTACTCTGCACCAACACTGTGAGGCACATACCCACCACAAAGGCGATGGCCGCATTGCGGAAAAGATAGGCATCAAAAAACGACTCCAGTTTCTTTAGCACCAAGCTTTGCAGTAATTTCACTATAGCAAAGAGCATGAAGAAAGTGATGGCCACCGATACAATCAGCAACCAAAGCTCGCTATTGAGCGTATCACTCATCCACTCGATAACCGGTTTAGTGGCCTTCTTCACGTAGTTCTCAGGCTTTGTCACTCCGCTCACATCCACAAATGCAGTACCCATATAACGCGCCATTTTTTCAAGAATTTGAAATGAGTATTCTAAGGGAAGCATAATGGCCACCGTGATTAGGTTAAACGTGTCGTGCACTGAGGACGCCGCGAAGGCCCTTCGGAATTCCGATTTCCTCGTGATATGTCCCAGCGAAACAATCTTGGCTGTCACTGTGGTTCCGACATTGGCGCCCATCACCATAAATATGGCGCCAGTTACATCCAGTGCTCCCGCCGCCACGAGGCCCACTATCAGGCTAGTGGTGGTGGAGGAACTCTGCACGATGGTTGTAGCCAGAATGCCTATGAAAAGCCCAACAAACGGCGAACGAGTCGCCTCAAGTAGTTTGGCGGCAGTTTCCTTAAATTCACCCTTGAAGGCCGCGCCCATGCCTCCGATCCCAATCAAAAATAGATAAAGGCAAGTGAATACACCAAGTATTTTAAGTAGAGTCAGTAGTTTCTCGTTTTTCATGGAGAATAAGAAAGTGAGTGTAACGGAGATATGAGACTACCGGTGAATGCAGGCTGCTCGGCCTGAAGGGTATCTCTCTGGATCAGTCATTAGGGGTTTCACCTGGGCTGCGTTCCAAACGTTGCGGGCGTTTGTAGATTAATTCGGCGCGAAGCCAATTGATAATTGTTAACATGAAAATCACATATAGAACTTCACTGAAAAGTATTCAATTCTTCCCGAAATTTCTGGGAAATCCATCTGTTCGTTGTTTCACTCATCGCTGTGTCTCTCCCTTATCGCATCGCCACTTTGCTCTACGTCTTTGACAAAGAGGATCGGGT
>CAJWKQ010000035.1 GCA_913041895.1 uncultured Verrucomicrobiales bacterium | reverse complement strand
CGACAATTGGGTCGGTGATGGTTCGGTTGGTTTTATTCTTATTTTTGTCAGTCTGTGTGGTTCTAGAAGTACCCGCAAAGAGTCGGCCCAATATTTTATTTATTGCGGTGGATGATTTACGACCTTCCATCGGGTGTTATGGCGACCAGTTTGCCATAACTCCAAATATAGACCGACTGGCAAAGGCTGGAATCCGGTTTAACCGTGCTTATTGTCAGGTTGCTGTTTGTAACCCGTCCCGAGCCAGCCTAATGACCGGTCTACGTCCCGATAAACTCGGTGTATGGACCCTGCCGATCCATTTTCGCGAAGCCAAACCCGATGCAGTGACCTTGCCTCAGTGGTTTCGTAAATTCGGTTATACGGCGGTGAGTCACGGAAAAATATATCATAACCCCACACCTGATCCGCAATCATGGAGTGAACCCATTCGGCCGCTTCGAAATATCGCCCGAGGTTATCCAAAAAATATTCCGGCTGATATTCGTAAGGTGCAGGCGGGGTTGCCAGCTAATGATTGGCGTAAAAATAATCTTCGAGGACCGGCAACCGCAGCTCCTGAGATTGAAGATAATCTTCTTATTGATGGGGCGCGCACGGACTTTGCCATTGAAGATTTACGACGGCTCGGAAAAAAGAAGGCTCCCTTCTTTCTCGCAATGGGATACATCCGTCCGCACTTGGCGTGGATTGCTCCAAAAAAATATTGGGATCTCCATGATCCCAAAAAACTACCGGTCATGACTGAGGGGAAGGTGACCCCTAATACCCCTCCCTACGCTCTTTCTAATAGCTATGAGATGACTCATTACATGGACTTGATTGACTTCCCTAAGCCGTGGGACAGGAAACGGGTTACAGAGGAGCAGGCCAGGCATCTTATGCATGGTTATTATGCCTGTGTTTCCTATGTGGATGCGCAGATTGGTCGCCTATTGGATGCTTTGAAGGAAGAAGGATTGGCTAAGAATACCATCGTGGTCTTGTGGAGTGATCATGGTTGGAAACTTGGAGAGTTTAATGGCTGGGGTAAGATGACTAATTATGAAATCGATACAAGGGTGCCTTTAATCATCTCTGTGCCCGGAATGTCTGCCGCCGGTCAATCTACTGAAAGTTTGGCTGAGTTGTTGGATCTTTTTCCGACGCTTTGTGATCTCGCAAAAATTGAGCAGCCGGATTTTGTGGATGGCATAAGCCTTATGCCCGTTTTGCACGATCCAAAAGTTACATTGAATGAGGCTGCCTACAGTCAGTATTACCGTAACCATGAAGGGGAGTCTTACATGGGTTATGCCATGCGTACCTCAACCTACCGATTTGTTGAATGGCGCGATTTTAATACGGGGGCAGTGATTGCAAGAGAACTGTATGATCACAGGGAAAACTCTACTGAATCGGTGAACCTCATTGATGAGGTATCAAAAACACTTGTTGATGAACTCACTGCAAAGCTATTGAAATTGCATCCTCGCAAGCCTCTTTCGCTTACCCCTTCAGTCCACTCCAATCCCACCCCGGGCCGATTTAAGGTGCCCATATCTTTCGTTAATCAGGCAAAAAGTGAAATCATGGTTTATCCAATCAGCACTCGTGGTCGACGCGGACGTGCTCGGGTTTTAGAGTCCGGTCAGGCGATCAAAATTAATGCCCGGATTGGAGGCGTTTATGTGGTGGAAAGTAGGGATGGCAAAATCCATCAAATCCATTCTCCTACTTTTCCTGAAAAAATAATTACTATTAACTAATATCAATTGTTTAGATGAATAGAATCATTCTTTGCTCTTTTCTTTTGTTGTCTTATGGCCTTTCAGTTTGTGCTGAGGTTTGGCTTCCAAGATTTTTTAGTGACTATATGGTTTTGCAGCAGCAAACCAGTAATGCGATCTGGGGCTGGGCGAATCCTGGAGAGCAGATTAAGATAAAGTCCAGTTGGGGAGTAAGTGCATCAACCGAGGCAGGTGCGAATGGTAAATGGAAAATATTTCTGAAAACTCCGGGTTATGCCACAGGTCAATCTCTAAGGGTTTCAGGATCAAACACCATTCAAATTACGGATATCGCCATTGGGGAGGTGTGGTTGTGTGTGGGGCAATCGAATATGGGCTGGTCTGTGGCCAATTCTTTCGAAGCGGAGGGTGAGAGCAAGGTGGACCTGCCACACTTGCGCATCTTTAGGTCCGCCCGGGAACATTGGCACGAGCCCTTGGAGGAAAACCGCGATCGCCTGAGTCAGTGGAAAAGATGTGATCCGAAGGCCGCTGCTGAGACTTCGGCGGTTGCTTATTATTTTGGAAAGAAACTCCATGAAGAACTCAAGATACCTGTAGGCATTATCCAGCGGGCTTACGCCGGCACACCGATTGAAGGTTGGATGCCTTGGAACATCCAAAAGGACGACCCTCGGACTCAAGCTCACAGGCAACGTCTTATCGATTTTGCCGAAAGGCGCCGTCGTAATCAGGGCGAAAGTGCCGAGAAGGCATTCGTGACGTTTGAAAAGGAGTTGGCCGAGTACAACGCCAAGATCGACGCTGGACAAACCATGAAGAATGCCTTTCGCCAGTTGATGCCACCCACCATCACGAGTCCCGGCACACTGGGGCATCAACATCCGGCTAATATTTTCAATGCGATGATTCACCCGATTCGCCCCTACGGAATCCGGGGGATTATTTGGTATCAGGGGGAGCGTAACTCGAAGGATGTGCCTCAGGCGGTTCATTACCAGAGCCAGTTGACCAGGCTCATAGGTTATTATCGAGATTCCTGGCACAGGTTATCTGGAGGCCATGTGCCCAAGGATTTTCCTTTTCAGTTTACGCAGTTGCCAAGTTGGAATCCGCCGCAGAGTGAACCGGTTGAAGGATTGGAGGCTAGCTGGGCTGTCAATCGTGAATCCATGCGGCTTGCCGACCAAAAAGTTCCCAATACGGCAATGGCAGTGACCATCGATAGCGGGGATGCCATTGCATTGCACCCCAAGAACAAGAAACCCATTGGACTGCGCCACGCCTACCTTGCTCTGCAAAAGACTTATGGCAAAAAGATCCCCGCAGATGGCCCTCGCCTTAAGGAAAAAGTGATTCAGGGAAGCCGAATTATCCTTGAGTTTGGATCAGTTGGAGCAGGGCTCATGATGAGTCGCCCAGGTGAGCTCAACGCCTTTGCCATAGCGGGTAAGGACCGCAACTGGCATTGGGCTCGAGCCAAAATCAAGGACACTACCGTGATAGTTTCCTCAGCAAAAGTACCGAGGCCGGTCGCTGTCCGGTACGCGTGGGCCATGAATCCTTCGCAACGGAATTTACTCTATAACAGGGAAGGCTTTCCTGCTTCCCCGTTTCGGACGGACGATTGGCCGCTTTTTAAGGAAGGAGCTGAAATAATAACCGTCATCAAGCCGCCTAAACCTGATGGCTACAAGGCTGTCGATTGGGAGCGTCCACCGATGCGCCCCTAGCGCCTTGGTTCATCCCTTGTCATTATTTGCGGGCCATGCTACCTCAAGGTATGCCTTTTCGAATTTTGTTTTTGCTGGGTGTTTCTGTGTGGAGCCTTCAGGCAGCGAAGGATGCCCCGAATGTAATTTACATTCTTGCCGATGACCTTGGCTACGGTGATCTTTCCCATGCTGGCGGAAAGGCGCCTACTCCCCATTGTGATCGTTTGGCGCGTGAAGGAATGCGTTTTACCGACTCACACACCACTTCTTCGGTCTGTACCCCCACGCGTTATGGAATCCTTACTGGGCGTTACAACTGGCGTAGCACACTCAAGAAAAGTGTGTTGTGGGGTTTGTCCGAACCCTTGATTGAGAAGGACCGCCTCACCGTACCCGGCTTTCTGCAGCAGCAAGGTTACCACACTGCAGTAGTGGGCAAATGGCATCTTGGTCTTGGTTGGCATGAATTGCCCAATGGCGAGAAGCGCAAATCCAAGACCGGACCGACCAAGGGTGATGGCTGGCAAATTGATTATGGTAAGAAAGTAGAGGGAGGCCCTCTGGCAATTGGTTTTGATGAATCCTATATCATTCCTGCTTCCCTCGATATGTTCCCCTATCTTTACCTGAAGAACGATCAACCCACTGCCTGGGCCAACACCACCAAGGCCTTCCATCGACCGGGTCCGGCGGCCGAGGAGTTTGAGGCGGTAAATTGCCTCACGGATTTCGCACGTGAAAGCCGCGCTTACATTGCCGCGCAAGCCAAGAGTGAGAAACCTTTCTTCCTTTATTTGCCCTTAACCAGTCCGCATACACCCATTGTGCCCGCCAAAAAATGGCAGGGTAAGTCGGGCTTAAGCAAGTATGGCGACTTCCTGATGGAAACCGACTGGGTAGTTGGTGAGGTGTTGGCCGAACTGGATAAACACAAACTTACCGACAACACGATTGTTATCTTCACAGCCGATAACGGTTGTTCGCCACAGGCCAATATACCTGACTTAATCAAGAAGGGTCATAAGCCCAACGCTGATTGGCGCGGGCATAAGGCTGATATTTATGAGGGCGGCCACCGTACCCCCTTCCTCGTGCGTTGGCCCGGCAAAGTGAAGGCCGGTTCTACTTCAAGCCAAACCATATGTACCTCGGATTTGTTTGCTACTCTCGCTGATATTCTTGGCCAACGAGAAAAGCTTCCTGCCGCTGCCGGGGAGGACTCCTTTTCCTTTCTGCCTGTTCTTTTGGGCAAGACCATCAAAAAACCTTTGCGGCCCTTTACCATTCATCACTCCATTAATGGTTCCTTTGCCATTCGTCGCGGTCCTTGGAAACTTATCCTCTGTCCCGGCTCGGGCGGCTGGAGTAATCCGCGCCCGGCTCAGGCTCTCAAGAACAAGGAGCTTAATTTGGTGCAACTTTATAATCTAGACGGCGATCCGGCTGAAAAAAACAATCTTGCCAACCAAAACCGACCCTTGGTCAATAAGCTGGTTGATCAACTGGTTGTCGCGATCAAGGATGGTCGCACCAACCCGGGGGCCAAGCAATCCAATGAAGGTTGGCCGAATACGTTTCATCCACGAGTCCTTGCTAGGTTTCCGACATTGGCTGTGCCTGGAAAATAATGTAAAGTTTTGTCGTGGGATTACTCGGACTTAAAGAATCCAAAACTAATCCGAATGCTACCGGCTGGAGTGTCATACGTAGAGCAATTGTAAATGCCTTTGTATGTGGTCTTTCCGCGCTGATCGTGTTGACATTGAAAGGTACACTCGAAGAAAACTGGGGATGGGTGATCATTTTCACTCTCATTGGTACATTTATTGGTGCGCTTTGGGAATGGCAGGATGGTAACGATCCTGATTAATATATTTTAAATAAAAATGTAACTTTTCTCGCCTAAGGGCTATTAGATAAGGTGCAGGGTAGTCGAGTCCTTATCTGGAGAAGGATGACTAGAACCCTTACGCCAGCTTGAGTTGCAAAGGATTTTTTCGTAGGATTGATTCTCGTTGGTTTTTCATGAGTAGATTACCAATTATTATTGCCTTTGTATTTGTGGAATTTTTACCGCTGAAAGCATCGCCTTTGAATTATGCGCGAGACATTCGGCCGATCTTATCTGATTCCTGCTACAATTGTCATGGTCCAGACAAGAAAGCGCGTAAGGCAAAACTGCGTCTAGACGATCGTTCGGCGGCGATGGAGTCGGGTGTGTTTTCTGATGGGGAAATGATGGCACGTCTGACAAGTAATGATCCGGAGATGCGCATGCCGCCGCCTGACTCAAACCGTGTGTTGTCAGATAAAGACCGATCGAAATTAGTTCAATGGCTCAAGACAGGAGCAGAGTGGCCTCAAGATGATCGTCACTGGGCTTTTGTGCCGCCAGTGCAGCCAAAAATACCTGAACCCCAATCGAAATGGGAGGGCAATGGAATTGACGCTTTTATATTGCAGAGATTGAAAAAGGAGCAACTGACACCTTCAACAGAAGCAGATAAAGCAACTCTTATTCGTCGGGTCACGTTTGATCTGACGGGTCTGCCACCAACTATACAAGAAACGCGTGCATTTATTAGTGATAGTTCTCCTGAAGCATACGACAAGGTTGTGGACCGATTGTTGGCCTCTGCGCGATATGGGGAGCATATGGCTTTGGGTTGGTTGGAAGCCTCACGTTACGCCGACACCGATGGGTACCAGAATGATCGATTAAGATATATGTGGGTCTGGCGAGATTGGGTGATCAAGGCGCTTAATGACAACATGCCTTTTGATCGGTTTGTCACCGAGCAAATGGCGGGGGATCTGTTGCCCGACCGCAATTTTTTCACTCAGGTGGCTACAGGTTTTAATCGGAATCATCGTATCAACTCTGAAGGGGGTTCCATTCCGGATGAATGGATTGTGGAATATGTGGCAGATCGTGTTGAAACGATGGGTACCATGTTCCTTGGTCTAACGCTCACCTGTTCGCGTTGCCACGATCATAAGTATGACCCTATTGCGCAAAAGGATTTCTATCGGCTCTTTGCGTTCTTTAACAATATTGCAGAGGCAGGTTTAGGGCCTAATAACGGTAACAGTCCGCCTTTTGTTAAAGTACCAAAAAGTTGGCCGGATTTGTCCGGTGAGGAGGTAAAGTTTGTTGCACCTGAACCGGTGAAGATCAAGGTAGTGCAAACTTCAGTGCCGCGTCCACAATCTGGCGCGCCGGATACCGTGATGGTACTGCACGAACTCAATCAACCTCGCGACACATATCTGCTGAACCGCGGCCTGTATGATCAGCCGGATAAATCTGAGAAGCTTCAGCCCGCTACACCACCCATTCTCGGGACTTGGAATGATAACTGGCCCCGCAACCGATTGGGCTTGGCGCAATGGTTGATGGATTCGAAACATCCACTTACTGCGCGTGTCACCGTCAACCGAATGTGGCAGCATCACTTTGGTTTGGGTCTGGTAAAGACCAGTGAAAATTTCGGAGTGCAAGGTGAATTACCCACTCATCCAGAGTTATTAGATTGGCTGGCAACAGAGTTCATTAGGAAAAAATGGGATTTAAAGGCCATGCATAAACTCATTGTGACCAGTGCTACATACAGGCAAACATCTGTAATGAAGCCGGAACTGTTAAAACGGGATCCGGAGAATCGTTTATTAGCACGCGGTCCGCGGAAGAGGCTCACGCCTTATGTTATTCGAGATACGGCACTATTCACCAGCGGGTTACTTAATGGTCAAATCGGAGGGCCCTCCGTTAAACCGTACATGCCGCCGGGTATTTGGAAGAGTATTTCCAATGCTGCTTATAAGCAGGATAAGGGTGCTAGACTGTATCGCCGAAGCATGTACACCTATTGGCGACGTACGATTCCTCCGCCCACCATGATGACCTTCAATGCTGCTGAACGTGAAGTTTGTATCGTCAGAAAGGATCTCACCACCACGCCGCTTCAGGCGTTGGTGCTCATGAACAATAAAACTTTTGTGGAAGCAGCAAGATTTTTGGCTGAGCGTGCTTTGCGGCTAAGGATTACAGAACCACACAAACGTCTAGAATGGGTTTTCCATACCGTGTTAAGTCGGAATCCTACCCAGGATGAGTTGGAGGTTTTGGTGGCGGATTTGAATCTTTATCTCAATGATTTTACAAAACGACCGGATGATGCAAAAAAAATGTTGATGGTTGGTGACAAAAAAGCTGACGCGAATTTATCGGCTAGTGAACTCGCGGCTTATGCGCTTGTGATTAGTACAATATTCAACCTTGATGAGGCAATTACTCAGAACTGATGAATGCGCTAAACGAGATTTATGAGCAACATACCCGTCGCGCTTTTTTAGAACGTAGTACACTGGGATTGGGGGCCTTCGCGCTAGGTTCATTACTTAGTGCTGCTACTGAAAAACGCCGTAATGCTGTGAGTGGTTTGGTTGGATTGCCTCACTTTACTCCAAAAGTGAAACGAGTAATCTATCTCTTTCAGTCCGGTGGACCTTCTCAAATGGATCTCTTCGACTATAAACCGCATCTGGCTTCTCGGTATGGGGAAGAGGTGCCAGAGTCTATATATCCTGCCGAGCGCAAGACGACGATGACATCAGGTCAAAAGTCATTTCGCTGTGCTCCCAGTATACTGAAGTTTGCTCAGCACGGTCAGGCTGGTGTGTGGGTGAGTGAGCCACAAAAGCATTTAGCTCAGGTAGTTGATGATATCTGTGTAATTAAAAGTATGTATACTGAGGCGATCAACCATGATCCGGCTGCGACCCTATTTCAGACCGGATCTGTGAATCCGGGGCGACCCAGTATGGGTGCCTGGGTCAGTTACGGGCTTGGTAGTGAAAACTCTAATCTCCCCGCCTTTGTTGCCATGACCTCCAATGGACGCGCCAAGGCTGGCCAGCCTTTATATGATCGGCTATGGGGCGCGGGTTTTCTGCCGGGGCGGTTTCAAGGGGTAAAGTTTCGCGGTCAAGGTGATCCTATATTAGATCTTTATAACCCAGCAGGGGTAACTCGTGCACAGCGGCGCCGGATGCTAGATTCCCTCAATAAATTAAATGAAGAGCAGGCAGGCCGATTCAATGACCCGGCAATTTCTACTCGCATTGCCCAATATGAGTTGGCCTTTCGTATGCAGATGAGTGTGCCTGAACTCATTGATGTGAAGAGCGAACCCAAGCACATGCTGGAAATGTATGGTCCTGATGCTGCTGTGCCCGGTCGTTATGCCTACAATTGCCTTTTGGCACGCCGTTTAGCAGAGCGAGGGGTGCGTTTTATCCAGCTTTATCACCGTGGGTGGGATGCCCATGGAAATGCACCTAAGCAGGTAGGCACACAATGTGACGGCACCGATCAACCTACCGCCGCACTGCTACGGGACCTCAAACAGCGAGGTATGCTTGATGATACTCTTGTTATTTGGGGTGGGGAATTTGGGCGCACCATATACTGTCAAGGTAAACTAACCGCCCAAAACTATGGTCGCGACCATCACCCTAACTGTTTTACCTACTGGCTCGCGGGGGGCGGGGTTCGTAAAGGGATAACCTATGGTGAGACCGATGATTACAGTGTGAATGTTACTGAGAATCCGGTTCATGTGCACGATCTGCAGGCAACTATTATGCACCAGCTGGGTATTGATCATGAGCGGCTCACTTACCGTTATCAGGGGCGTTACTTCCGTTTGACCGATGTTCACGGAAAAGTTGTGAAGGATATTCTTGGTTAACCTCTTAGCGGATACTAACTTTTGTTCCCGTTCTGGCAGCCTCATAGATTGAGTAAACCACTTTCACCGCACGCAAGCTTTCAGCATTTTTGATGGGAGGAATCGTATTATTGGCGCAGGCTTCAATGCATGCGCGTACAAAAGGCGTGTAGCCGCGCGGTTGTTTTGAGTACGCCCATTGCTGGATCTTACCGGCATGGCTTCCTTTGTGTGAGAGCCACTGGAGGGGTTTATCTTTCATTTGCTCCAGATGCAACCAACCTTCTGAACCCCAGATCTTGATTCGGGAATGGTAGCCACGCTTGAGGTAGTAGCCAGAAGTCACCGTGCCCAAAGTACCATTATCAAATTTTAGGATGGCCGCAGCTGAATCTTCAACGTCGATGGGTTGTCCACCCACATTGGCCGTGAATCCAACAGCCTCTGTAATAGATGAGTTGGTAACATGCTGCACCAAATCCAGCCAATGGATACCCAACCAGATCAGGTGTCCGCCGCCCGCCCGTTTCTTTTGGGCGTACCATTGCTTGCGGTAGCTTTCGCGCGTTAAACGTGTCTGGTCAGCTACCAGATTCATCTCCAGTCCATAGATCTTCCCAATGGCTCCATCGCTGATGAGCTTGCGCGCAGCAATGAGTTCTGGGTTTAACCGGTTGGCCAGGGCCAACATGACATGAAGCTTCTTTCTATCAGCCTTTTCTATGAGACCAGCAAAATCCTTAGTTCGCAAGCAGGCAGGTTTTTCAGCAAACACATGGCAGTCATGTTCCAGTGCTAAATCAATTACAGGAGGAGCAAGTCCTGCTTCCATGGTGACAATGGACATGACGGGCTTTTCACGTGAGAGCATTTGCTTGTGCTCGCGGTAGGTTCCCTTGAGCTTGTTGCCCAGTATTTTGGCAGCCTCATTTGTCCACCTGCCATCCGGATCAGACAGCACTACCTCACTGCACGCTTCAGTATCGCGCAATGCATTCAGATAAGCCCCCACATGTGCACCACTGTTGTTGGTCAGAAAACCAACTTTGATTTTCTTGGGCATGTTCGTTTCCGTCAGATTAGTCGATAGGTTTGAAAGGAAAATCTGCTGAAACGGTGTGCTGCTCTTTCATAATCTTCTGAATCTGCGCCAGAATCTCTGGGTTCTTGGCTGCTACATCATTGGATTCAGAGATGTCCTTCTTCAGGTTGTACAATTCCACCTTAAGCGGGTTCTTGTTGTTTTTGCGCAGCATGTTCTGGCGTACGCCCTTCCAGTTCCCCATCCACACAGCCTGTTGCCCGCCGTAGCCGGTAAATTCTCGGTAGAGAAATTTTCTGGCAGGTTGTTTTTTGCCCATGATTTCCGGAGCGATGCTGATACCGTCGATGTTTTTTGGTGCCTTGGTCTTGGCGTTAATGAGATCCAGCAGGGTGGGCATCCAATCCTCAAAGCCAGTGCGGAAATCAGAGGTGCTGCCAGCCTTTACTTTGCCGGGCCATTTGACAATGAGTGGCACACGGATGCCTCCCTCATAAAGCGAACCCTTCAGACCACGCAGAGGTTTAACGCTTTCAAAGAAATCATAATCCACTTCAAGTTTCAGGTGAGTCGTACCGTTGTCTGAGGTGAATACAACTATTGTATTTTCCTCCAATCCCAGTTCCTTGATAAGATTGAGAACATTACCGATGTAGCGGTCCATCCGAGTAATCATCGCTGCATATGCTGCTCGGGGTGTAAAATGGGGTGTGTAACCATAACCCTTGCCACGGGTAAAGGGTGGGTCATTCCATTTTTGTGCAAGATAGGGTTTTAGCTCTTCATCGGGCACATGCAGTGCGACGTGTGGGATGACAGTGGGATAATAAAGATAGAAGGGTTTGTTTTTATTCTTACGAATGAATGCAAGTGCCTGTTCGTTGATCCGGTCCGGCGCATAATCTTGCCCCTTGAAAACATCGTAGCTTCGTGGATCTGTCGGATCTGATCCTTCGGGTAGTGAAGCATGGCCGGGCACCGGTGGTTCGTTTTTGAGTTTATAGAGTTCGTTATTGCTCCACAAGGTGGCAGGGTAATAGCTATGGGCGTGAGCCTGACAATTGTAGCCAAAGAAACGGTTAAACCCCTGCTTGGTTGGATTACCGGTGGACCAGGTATTGCCCAGACCCCATTTACCAAAGGCGCCGGTTACATAGCCTTCCTTTTGCAGGAGTTCTCCGATGGTGGCTTCGCTATCCGGAATCGGGTGTTGGCCTTCAGGTTTGGCCGCTTTGTTGTTGCGCACAAAGGCGTGGCCAGGGTGTTTGCCCGTCATCAGCACACATCGAGAAGGTGCACACACCGCATTACCTGAATAGCTTGAAGTAAACCGCATACCTTCAAGTGCTAATTGATCCAAATAAGGTGTTTTGATGATCTTTTGGCCGTAGGAACCTAGTTCAGTCCAGCCGAGGTCATCGGCCATTATGAAGATAATGTTTGGTTTCTTTGCGCCCAACAGGACT
Organism: uncultured Verrucomicrobiales bacterium; assembly: GCA_913041895.1. GTDB lineage: Bacteria > Verrucomicrobiota > Verrucomicrobiia > Limisphaerales > UBA1100 > UBA1100. Next base: position 8,557 of record CAJWKQ010000035.1, on the reverse strand, counting down.
GGCGCAAGTGACAAAAGTAGAAGTGCAATAAAGCGTTTCATGGTGCGGCTTTAGTTTGCCAGAACCGCAACAGTTTGCAAGGAGCTGTATCTGTCTTATTCCACCCTTAATACTCTTTTTGTAGAAAATTCTCTTCCATACATGTCACGGGTAACCGCATGGAGCGTGTGAGTTCCCTTGGGAAGGTTGGCGGGCAGAGGCCTTTTCCACAGGTGTGAGGAAGATGTTGGGGAATTGAGTTCAGGGCCCGGCACCTTGTTTTTGATTTCCTCCTCGCGCAATTTTGCATAGTAGGGATCTATCTCGACAGTTTTTTCAAGTTTTTGCCAGGGACCATCATTGACGCGTAGTTTGACCGTTGATTTTTCAGAACCGGAAAAGACATTCACATAAACCACAGTTTGTGAAGAATCTGTGCTCTTGATGGCAATGGGTGCTTCAATACGGAGCTGGTGGCTTTTAGGAAAACGTGCAGCTTTGAAATCAAAGGTGGCTTTCGAACCATCAAAAGTAATTATGGAATATCCGTTCGGTGCTCCATCACGCATTGTGGTATGAGGAATTCCTCGCTCATCCTTGGCTCCCTTCCACCAGCTTCCAGATACAGTTACATTAACGATGTGATGATGTGGTTTGGCCCCCATCCATCCGTCTCCCCGGTCAATAAACTGGTGCGCCTGCCAGTGGGTATGTCCGGAAATACTTAGCGTGTAAGGTCTCTTCTCAATCAGCCGATATAGATCCTTTCTATCACCAGTGGTGGTTAGTGGAATATGCATCATCAGCATCACCAGTCGATCTTTCGGTACGCGCGCAAGGTCAGTCTTTACGAATGCCAGCTGCCTTTTTCCAAAAGCACCTCGATAGGTCGCGCGATTGCGCTGCACGTCGTGATTCCAATCCACATTATCGAGCACGATAAAATGTACCTTGCCATAGTCGTAGGAGTAATATGGAGGCCCGTATACCCGTTCGAATGTTTCATCGGAATATCGGTCCAGTTTGGCTTCGAAATTCAAGTCGTGGTTCCCAATGACATTGTACCAGGGGATTCCAATGAGAGCGATGGTCTGATTGAGGCTACCAAAGAGTGACAGGTTATCAAACATGATATCACCGAGAGTCACACCAAACTTTGCGTCCGTTCCGATTAGTTCGGCCACTATATCATTGGCGATATAGTCAATTTCGGTTTGGGTCCGAGGTTGTGGATCACCAAAGAAAACAGCCCGGAATTTGTCCGGCTCATCTTGTTTGTAGAGCGGAAAATCAATCGATTGGGGTAAAGGTCCAGTAGGTGGAGTTCCTCGGTATCGAGACAAAGGAGAGCCCTTGGGCTTATGAATATAGTGGAACTGCGGTAGCTTGTGCTTGTTGAGTGGGGTCATCCATCCACTGGGTTTAATAACAAAAAAGATAACGTCCCCTGAGGCAGGAAGTTTCCAATTACCTTTTTCATCGGTTTCCACGATTTCCTGACCGTTGGAAACGGCGACGTTTGGTAGTCCTTTTTCGCCGGCATCACGATTACCGTTCTTGTTGACGTCATGGAAAACGGTGCCCGTAGCAAAATCGGCTGCCATTACCGAAAGGCAGCAACCAAAAAGAAACATGAAAATCCTAATCATGGTGTGGCTTCAGTTTGCCAGAACTGCAAGAGTTTGCAAGAGGTCTGGTTATTGCTTTTGATTCCAGAGTTTTATTAAAAGCGTTTTGGCTTCTGCGGTTCTGGAGGCAAAGAGTAGTTTGGAGGCATGGTTAAGTTGCGCAGTAATTTTCCTATTGTTGGCGGGATGTTTGCGGAGTTGATGAAGCATGATGGGTAAACGCAAATCTAAGGGAGTGTAGGCAAATTTCCCATTGGCCGCAAATTTCCGTTGAAGACTTTCGAGATAGCGGTAGGCAAATTCCTTGGTCGGCTCAATGATGGTTCCCTCTCCATAATCATTCCAGGTGGCAATCTGGATGAGTTCTGAGTTACTTTGCCAGGCCAGTTCAAGAGTTTGCTCGAAGGTTTTACCGATTTGATCATCTAGATAACCATAGCTCTTGTGCACCCCTGCCTGCTGGTAGATGTCGTGAAACTTTGGGAATACCGGAGCGATGATCGATTCTCCTTTTGCGCCCTTTGAATAGAGATCACGTAGGTATTTTTGCCAATCGGCCGGGGTTACATTCTTGCCGCCATCGATCGGAGGCCAACCGAATGCACCGGAGCCTTTGGCTTGGTTGGTCAGGTGTGGGAGCGTATAGAGAAGCGGCTGATTTGAGAGGTTGCTTGTGATTTGGTCCCATTGTAACTCCTTGAAATGTTGTGGGCCGAAGATGAGTAGAATGGGTTTACCTTTAAGTTTTATATACGCAGGATCATTAAACCAGTTTTGCTCCATCCATTTAAATTCCTTCTCAGCATGCGTGACTTCCTGAATTCTTTGTAGTTTTCCCCCTTCTATCATGTGCTTTATGGACTGATCCTCATAACAGATTGCATATTTTAATTCGGCTTTCTTGAGGTATTTTATCAGGCTCAATGAATTGCGGTGTATGGTGGCGTAATCGCGGAAGTTTTCGGTTCCATACCAGTCAATAATGACTCCACCAATACCGGCATACTTCATGAGAAGCACCTGACATTCGAGTACATCTGGATCATTGGAATCGTAAGGCCCAATCAAGGGTTCGTAGTGGGAGGCGAGTTCCCGTTGGCCATTGGCTCCCATCTTGTCAGGATTGAAGCGATCCATGGTCCAATGCCATCCCCAGCGTTTGCTTATGGGTTTTGAGGCATACCATGGCATATAGTGAGCCAGCACGGTCTTGGCCGTTTTGTCTGCTGCATTAGCCGAAAGAATGGCGAAGGCAATAAAAGTCAGTATTGTTCTCATTTTCAATGGTTCACCATATATACATAGCTCAAGGTACCAAAAAGTTACGATTTGATCGTCTCCTGAAGTGGAAAATTATCTGGCACCAATACAATAAAGGTATTCCTGCCGGCTTTTACCCTTAAAGGCTACACGCAAATAAAGCCGGTTGCCACTGACGATTGGTGAGGCATACACCTCATTGCCTAATTGGTTGGTGGCTAGTAGTTTGAATTGCTTCGGGTTCGTTGAGTAGACGAAAGTTTTGCCTGCAAGGTTGGTTGCGTAGATGCGCTCACCCACCAGCACTGGGGAGGCGAAGAAAGCACCTCCAAGCCGTTCCTTCCAGAGCTCTTTGCCGGTAGCTGAATCCCAACAGGCGGCAAAGCCTGCGTCCATGGTGGCGTAGAGGTGACCCTCCTTCATCAGCATAGAAGGCACATAAACGCGTGCGGTATTCTGCCACGTGATCCTTCCTGAACCGTCAGCTTCAATGGCTGCAATGTGGTTCTTGGGCCATCCGCCACTGACAAAAATGCGTTTGCCATCAGTTACCGCAGTGGCAACACACTCCTGTGTGCTGCCCGGAAATTCCCAGTGCTTCTTACCCGTTAAAGGATCGATGCTGGTAATGAGTTCGGCGCCTGCAAAGACCATCTGTTTCTTACCATGAGCGGTGACCATGACAGGTGTGGTGTAGTTTGGGTATTTAGGGCGGCTGATTTTCCAGATAATTTTTCCTGTATTTTTATTTAATCCAACGACTGCGCCACCAATCTTTTTACTATCTGCTTTTGAGATTAATACATCACGGTAAATGACCGGTGAGGTGCCAAAGCCTTGATGGATGACATAATCTGAAATAGCCGTTTGCCAAAGTACTTTGCCTTCCATGTTAAGAGCTGTGGTATGGATTTTGTTATTATTAGGAAAGCTAACATAGAGTTTTGTGCCGTCACACACAACAGCTGAGGCTGCATCGGATTTATGTTTATTGCCTCCCTTAACAAAGTTGCCCTTATGGACGTCGCTTCTCCAGATGAGACTTCCAGTATCTTTTGACAGGCATAAGACTGATTGAATTTCTTTTTCGATGTCTGCAGTAGCCAGATAAATTCGATCACCAACGATAGTGGGAGTGCTATGCCCGTGTCCTGGGAGCTTGGCTTTCCAGATAACATTCTGAGTGTCACTCCATTTAACGGGTAATCCTTTAACAGCCTTGGCATGGCCATCTCCATTCAACCCCCGCCAAGCCGGCCAATCTGTAGGGCTAAAAGTTGGAGGAGCGGCTACTAGCGACTGACTGACTGCGATAAGCAGCAACAGGAGAATGCGTTTCATGTGTAAAATCGTCGCGTGATTCGTTTTTACAGGCAAGGTGGAACTTGCCCAGAGCTGTTGGGAGCTTCACACTAGGCTCATGCGTTCAATGATGGCATTTCTTTCGGTTGTTTTTGCTTTTTATAGTCACGGAGCCAAGAAGAACGCTCAGCCGGTGGTGGAGAAACCGTTTCCTCCACTGGAGTCGGCCAAGACGATGCAGGTACCTAAGGGGTTCAATGTAACCCTTTTTGCCGGTGAACCAGATATCAAGCAGCCGATTGGTTTTTGTATCGATGATCGGGGGCGGTTGTGGGTGGCTGAGGCAAATAATTATCCGGATAAAAAAGCAGGCAAGAAGGACCGGATCATCATTTTGGAAGATACTGATGGTGATGGTACGCACGACAAGCGCATTGTTTTTTACGACAAGCTGGAGTACGTGAGCGGGATTGAAGTGGGCTTCGGCGGTGTGTGGGTAATGTCCATCCCCAACTTTTATTTTATTCCGGACAAAGATTATGACGGAATCCCGGATGGCAAACCCATCGTGTTATTAGATGGATTTGGAACTACGGCTAACGCTCATAATATAGCTAACGGATTTGCCTGGGGGCCAGATGGTTGGCTGTATAATACCCACGGCCGTACAAACTGGTCTTTACTGGGTAAACCCGGAACGCCAACTGAAAAGCGCAGACGTTTTGACGGAGGTGTGTGGCGCTACCATCCTACCCGTCATGTTTGGGAGCCTTTTGCTGATGGCACGACTAATCCCTGGGGAATTGACTGGAATGATTATGGTCATGCTTTTGTGTGTAATTGCGTGAATCCCCATCTTTTTCACGTCATTCAAGGGGCGCATTATGATCCGCAGCGAAATCGCCCCACTGGAAAATACTCCTATGAGCGTATTGCGACGATCGCTGATCACTTACACTTCACTAACACCAAGACTATTCGTGCTGGTATCGGAACCACTGAAGAAGATAAGGCAGGCGGAGGGCACGCGCACTGTGGTACGATGGTTTATCTCGGCGACAATTGGCCGATGGAATATCGCGGTCAGGTTTTTATGAATAATATTCATGGCCGTCGGGTAAACATGGATGTGCTCACACGTAAGGGTAGTGGATACACCGCCAGCCATGCACCAGATGTGATTCGTGCGGCTGATCCGTGGTTCGTCGGAGTAAGTATCACCTACGGTCCAGATGGAGGTGTGTTTGTAAGCGATTTTTCTGATACGGGTGAATGTCATCACACTCGTAATACCCGTAAACACACCGGACGTATTTTTAAGATCACCTACGGTAAACCCAAACTGTGGCAGGGCAATCTCAACAAGTACTCCAACCTGGAACTTCTTAAACTACAATCTCATAAGAACGATTGGTTTGTGCGTCATGCCCGTAGGATTTTACAGGAGCGCCAAGTGGATACTGGCGTGTTGAAAAAAAACCTGAAGTCAGACGTCCCTGTGCCACTGCGTCTGCGGGCATTATGGGCCCTACATGTGACAGGTCATCTAGACAACCAAATCCTTCAGAGTTTATTGAATGATTCCAGTGAACATCTGCGCGCTTGGGCTATTCAACTGCTTGCTGAAAACAAAAAACCGGACGGATTGGTTCGCAAGGAATTTGTTCGCATGGCTACTCAGGATAAGTCGCCACTGGTTCGCTTGTATCTTGCCAGTGCTATGCAGCGTTTATCCTTCAAACATCGTTTGCCTGTGTTAAAGGCACTCCTAGGTCATGTGGAAGATGCGGATGATCAGAATTTACCTCTGATGTACTGGTATGCTACTGAGCCTTTGGTTGCAGCGGATAAAGGTGCTGCGTTGCAGCTTTTGACTGTATGTAAAATACCGAAGGTACGGCAGTTTATTACCCGCCGCATTGCAGTCGGATCCGATTTTAAAGAGAAGGAATAATGGGTCAGTTGAAATTTTTTATAACTATTTTTCCGATATTATTACTTGGGTCACCTCATTTGAGTCGCGCTCAGGACGTTGAGGCCTTGGGAGCTTTGGTTGGAGTTCTGAAAGATGTGGATGATCCGGTGTTTCAACAAGATATTCTCAAAGGCATTTCTGACGCTCTGAAAGGGCAACGTAATGTAAAACCTCCCAAGGGTTGGGGTGAAGTGGCTCCCAAGCTGGCTAAGAGTCCAAATAAGGAAGTGCGCCAATTGGTTCAATCTTTATCTCTTACCTTCGGCAGTAAGGCGGCGATGGAAACTCTTCGGAAGGTATTGTTAAACCCCAAGGGTCAGATGGAGGACAGAAGGAAAGCGTTATCAGCTTTGATTGATGCTCGCGATTCTAAATTACCGGATATCTTGCAAGGCCTGCTTAAGGAAAAGGCAATAAGAAGGGAAGCGATTCGCGGATTGGGTGTTGTAGAAAATTCAAAAACTCCGGCTGCAATTCTCAAGGTATTTGATCAATTAGATACCGATGGTAAACACGATGCCTTAACTACACTGGCTACACGTGTGAGTTATGCAAAAGTTCTAATGGCAGCGATAGAGAAAGATAAAGTGAAGGCCAACACATTACCCGCTGATATAGTACAGCAGTTGAAAGCGCATGGGCGAAAAGATATCAATACCAAACTGGATCAGCTTTGGGGTATCAGCCGATCTACGCCGGAGGATAAGCTCAAGGAGATCATTAAATACAAAAAACTGCTTCAAACCAAACCTGCCAAGCCGGTAAACCTATCACGGGGCCGGGCACTCTATCAGCGCACCTGTGCCCAATGTCACAAGCTCTACGGGGAAGGCGGGGAAATTGGGCCCGACATTACCGGTTCCAATCGCAGTAACCTAGATTATTTGCTTACCAACATGCTCGATCCCAGTGCGGAGATTCCCAATGACTACCGCACTACCATCTTAAAGACTAAGGACAAACGCGTTTTAGTGGGAGTGATCAGACGAAGTGAGGGAGGTTCGGTTACTATAGCTACTCCTGCTGAATCACTCACCATTGCTAAAAGTGATATCGTCTCTAGTGACCCACAGAATTTCTCCATGATGCCCGAAGGTTTAGTGCTGGCATTTAAGGAAGATGAATTGCACGATTTGGTTGCTTATTTGCGTGGAAATGCGCAAGTGCCCTTATTAAAGGAATAGTTTATGTTAAGATTGATAGGTTTAAGTTTGCTGGCTGTTGTTATGCATGCTGATGCAGTGGAAATTATCGCTCACCGAGGAGCTTCTTATGATGCACCGGAAAATACTCTAGCTTCAGTGAAATTAGGCTGGAAGCGCCAAGCGGATGCTGTGGAGGTGGATGTTTTTCTCTCCAAAGATAACCGGATCGTTGCCATTCATAATAAGAATACCAATCATACAACCGGCCATGATGGTTTGGTGAAGGAAATGAAATGGTCCGAACTCCAGAAATTAGATGCTGGTAGTTGGAAAGATAAAAAATATAAGGGCGAACCAATACCTTTACTTTCGGCTATTTTAGCTACGATTCCGAAAGGGAAATATTTAGTTATCGAAATCAAATGTGGCCCCGAGATTGTTCAGCCGTTGGCCGGTTTGTTTAAAAAAGCAAATTTGGCGCCAGAAAAAACGACAATCATTAGTTTTTCATATGATGTAGTTCTTGCAGTCAAAAAGAAGTTTCCAAAACGAATAGTCCACTACCTGTCCAGCGTGAAAAAAGATAAAATAAGTGGTGAGTTAAGGCCTTCGGTAGAGTCATTGGTTCAAAAGGCAATTGATGCAAAGCTGGATGGGGTTAGCATAGGAAATATGGGTTTTGATGGAGCAGCAGAAAATGATCAGCTAAGCCATTATTTAAATAAATTGCGAAATGAAACGAAAAAACGGAACTTTGGCTTGTATGCATGGACTGTCAATGACCCCCGCATTGCCCAAGCCCTTATCAGTCACGGCTTCGATGGGATTACAACTGACCGGCCTCTTTATTTAAGGCATCGATTGAAATAGACCAGTTCAAGTATGGGTAATTAAGTTGGGTTTTTTTTGACTCAACTCATTTTGCTCTTGAGAAAATCTTCCAACTTCACTGTGTCTGCAGCAAACCGCCGGATTCCTTCTGAGAGTTTTTCGGTCGCACAGGCATCTTCATTAAGTTCCCAGCGGAAAGCAGTTTCATTTAAGCTAATTTTTGTGCAATCACATTGTTTGGCGGATTCCTCTAAGAGCTTGCAGGGCAGATCACCCTCTTTTGATTGCAATTCATCCAGCAGGTTTGGGCTGATCGTTAAGAGATCGCATCCTGCCAGTTCCGTTATTTCTCCTGTGTTGCGGAAGCTCGCCCCCATTACCTCGGTTGCGTAGTCAAATTTTTTGTAGTAGTTGTAAATGCGGGTGACTGACTGCAC
>CAJWKQ010000034.1 GCA_913041895.1 uncultured Verrucomicrobiales bacterium | reverse complement strand
TGATTCGGTGAAAGAGGATTAATTTTCCTTTTGATATTACCGGCCCAGCAAAACCCGCACCAATGTTCATTTGCCATAATTTCTTTGGACCGACTTTAGGCCATGGCAGTAGCACTTTGCCTTTGTAAGTACCATCACGCCGTGTCCCCAGAAATTGCGGCCAATCCTCTGCCGCAAGCAATGGGCAGATGAGCAGTAAAGGCATTAGAATTCGCATGTAGGCAGAGAATAGCGGTTCTAGGAATCTACTCAAGTCCACATCAGAACCATTGCTATAATTAAGCTGATTCCGATCAGCCACCAAAACCAATGAAGGCCAATAGGTACAACCTGACTGGATTTTTCAGAACCAAATTCACGCTCCACGAATTCATCATAATCGAACTCTTCGTCCGGCAGCCCCAGATCTGAGGGATAATCAGTTCTCAAACCTGTTTCTTCATCGGCTCCGCATTCAGGACAGCTCAAGGCTTTGGGAGGGATGCCGGCGCCGCAATGTGCGCAAGCCTCAGGAGATTCGCATGACATTAGCCCATGCCGGCATATTCTTCGTCGGTCTTAAGATCCATTCCCATGAGGACATAGTCATGGTTAATGGCCTGCATATCTTGTACATAATCCTCAAGCTTTAGCAGATGAGTGAATCCAAGCAGGGCAAACAATTTTTGGCCACCCTCCTGTTTGTCAATGAATTCAGCTTCCACTTTTTGGAGTCCTGCCATACGAGCAACATCGACGAGTTCTTGGACGAGTTTTCCTGCAATACCCTTTTGGCGATACTTAGGCAATATACTCTGACTGATTCGCCCAATGTGTCTTTTCCATCCTCCTTTGTTTTGCAGCAATGAGGCCACGGCAACTATTTTGCCTTCATGTAGGGCCAGCAGTGGGAGGCGTAAGTCTAGTTCGATGTTTTCACACCAAGTCTTGATGACTTCCGGATCACTAACCCGCCGTTTGAAAAACATCACCTCTGGTTGAGGGAGGTTTTTGAAAAAGCTTAAAAGAGCCTTTTCATCGTTTGGTTCGAGTGGCCGAATCTCAATTTCAATTCCGTCATCCGTGGTAAATGTTTTATCTATCTCCTTGAGTGCCAGTTCAAATGACATAACTTTATAATGGGTTAGGTGTGTTTTTCCGATTAATCATTTTCGGTTTCAGGGGTCGCTGGAAATAGTTCACCTGTGATACCAGAACTTTTAGCGAAGATTTCCGGACTGAGTGCATCTGGATTTATGCTCCAGCGTGCGGCCAATTGCGGAATGTTCGCGGTGTTGTTGCTCAATCGAGTAATTTGCTTGGAATCCAAATCTTCGATTGAAATTCCATATTTATGACACTCCATTCCGATGACTGATTCCTCTGGTGTTACAGGGCCTTGGTTCCACTGGGTTTCGCCGCACCATGCGTATGCACGCTCAATACGACCGGTGTGGGCGCGCACCCAGCAATGATGATTTAGAGCGCTATTAAGGCTAAAAAATTGAACGTGGCCCAAGCGTTTGCTGATGTGGCTAATGAAGTGAAAACAAAAATCAACATCCTCCTCTGGGGCTGGGAGCGCAGGTCCAACGACTAAAATCCAGCCATTAACTGGAGGAGAGATAAAGAGCTTTTCCACTCCCGATATGGCAAAGCCATCTTTCCATGTACATCGTTGTGGGTTGGATAGTCCTAGGGTCTCTTGAATAGCAGCAACATTTCCACTACGTATCGCAAGCCACTGCTCGGGTGGATTTAAGCTATTTGGAATAATGTCCTCTCCAGTTGGGCGCTGTGTATGTTCGTTTAGGTTCGATTGTACCTGTGAGAAATTATCCCGTCTTACGGCAAAATAATAACCGCTGGCCAATAGTAGGATTCCCAAGAACAGCCCAAGCATGATCAGGGCAATTGAGTCTGTTGCACTTTGGCTGGGTATAGACGACAAAACGCCTACGACGCCCAGCTGGGCGGGGGAAAAAAGGGTCACGCCCAGAACATTACTAAAAAATCAGGATTATTCAATCCTAATTGCTACTATAATTAGTGTTCAATTATCCAAACTATCTTGCTTGAGATAGGTAAAAACGGTTTGATAGAGCCGTGCTTTCTAACGTTAAACCGGCTATTTTTTGCATTTTTCTCTCCGTCGCAACGTTTTCCGGCATAGCAGAGTCCATCACTCGAATTGCCTGCGTGGGCGACAGTATTACCTACGGTGCTGCTATTCGAGATAGAGTTAAGAACTGTTACCCCATGGTTTTAGGAGGGTTGCTTGGCGGGAAGTATTCTGTTCGAAATTTTGGTGTCAACGGTGCAACTTTACTTAAAAAGGGGGATAAGCCGTACTGGAAATTGAAAGCTTTTAAGGAGGTCTCTGAGTTCAATCCTAACGTGGTAGTTATCAAGCTTGGCACCAATGACACCAAGCCACAAAATTGGAGTAAGGCAGGTATTGAATATGAAGCGGATCTTCGTTCAATGATTACCCACTTTCAGAAGTTGCCAGCAAAACCTTCAATCTACCTTTGTTTGCCAGTTCCCGTATACCAGACTCGGTGGGGAATTAATGAAAAGACGGTAACAGCGGATTTAATACCAATAATTAAAAAGGTTGCACAGGATACTAAATTAACTGTTATTGACCTCCACACGGCTCTTTCGGGTAAACCTGAAATGTTTCCCGATAAGATTCATCCAAATGCTGTTGGTGCCAAGGTAATGGCAAGAACTATTTTTTCAGCTTTAAAAAGGAAACACTAGATCATGAGACTTATACTTAGTGTTTTTGTTCTCGCGCAAGTTTTTGGTGTGAGTTTCGGCCAAACGGCTACATTCAAACTCAAGGATGGTGACAGGGTTGCTTTCCTTGGCGATGCGTTTATCGAGCGCATGCAGGCTCACAATCATCTTGAACTGCGCCTTACTACCGCGTGGCCTGACCGGAATATTACCTTTCGTAATCTCGGATGGAGCGGCGACACGCCGCGAGGCATTTCCCGCGCTGGTCTTAGCCTGCAGCAGGCTGGCCGCGAACCTGCCGATGAGGGCTGGAAACAATTGCAGAAACAAATCGAACTGGTGAAACCCACCGTGGTGTTCCTTGGTTATGGCATGGCCAGTTCTTTTGAGAATCAGCCTGAACAATTCGGTAAAGACATGCGCGTACTTAAAGCCGCCATCCTTAGGGCTGCTGGTGGGCCTGTACGATTTGTCGTGCTGTCTCCTCTGCGTCACGAGCACTTGGGCGGTGAGTTGCCCGATCCATCAGCGCATAACCTTCAGCTTGCGGCATACACCAAGGAGTTGAAATCCTTGTGTGCTATTGATGGTGATTTGTTTATTTCCCTTTTTGAAGCAGAGGCTTTGTTGAATGCCAAGCCTTCGCTTACCGAAAATGGGATTCACCCATTAGGCCATGGTTATGCAAGAGTGGCTCAAGAGATTTGTAGTCAACTAGGGGTGCCGGCGCATCCAAAGCTAAACACCTTGGCAGCTGCCCAGTTGCGCGCAGTTATTGCGCGTAAAAATCAATTGTTTTTCGATCGTTCGCGTCCTCAAAACATGGCTTATATTTTTGGTTTTCGGAAACATGAACAGGGCAACAACGCAGTTGAGATTCCGGCCTTCGATCCTTTGGTCGTCGGGCAGGAAAAGTTAATTGCCGCACGACGCGATTTGAAACCACTACCGCCGATTTCTTCTAAGAAACCTGAACCGCTTATTCGTAATCCTCAGCCAATGCCAAAGTTTGAAACTGACGAGACCGTGGAGATCTCCCTGTTTGCCGAGAATCCCTCGCTCGCCAAACCGATTCAGATGAACTTTGATCCTCAGGGGCGCTTGTGGGTTGCTACTTCTGAAGTTTATCCACAGGTGAAACCAGGCCAAGTGGCTAATGACAAAATCGTTGTGCTACAAGATACCACAGGTGACGGCCGCGCGGATAAGACCGAGGTTTTTGCCGAGGGCCTCTTCATTCCAACCGCGGTCGAACCTGGTGATGGCGGGTGTTACGTGGGGCAAAGCACAGAGCTACTACATTTCAAGGATACGAACGGTGATGGTAAGGCTGACCAAAAACGTATTGTACTCTCAGGTTTCGGGACTGAGGATACTCACCATACTCTACACACCTTGCGCTGGGGTCATGACGGTAGGCTTTATTTTAACCAGTCCATTTACATTCGCAGCCATCTGGAAACGCCTCACGGTGTTGTGCGTCTAAAGAGCGGTGGTATCATGTGGTTTAGACCGGACACTCAGGAGGCAGGTATCCAGTACCGTGGTTGGTGTAATCCGTGGGGGCATCATTTTAATCGGCATGGTCAATCGTTTGTCACCGATGGAGCCGGCTTCCAGGGTATTAGTTACGCCATTCCTGGTGCGATGTATTTCACATATGCTGGCGGTCGTCGCATTATGGAAAGCGTGAGTCCGGGTAATTATCCAAAATTTGCCGGGCTGGAAATCGTAAGTGGTGAGCAGTTTCCAAAGGATTTTCAAGGTCATGCGATCACCTGTGATTTTCGTGCACACCGTATTGTCCGATTCAATCTCTCTGAGAATGGTGCCGGTTATTCTGCTGAACATCTGGGGGATTTCATTCGTAGTAGCAGTGCAAGTTTTCGACCGATTGATGTGAAACAGGGTCCTGACGGAGCTCTTTACATTGCTGATTGGTCAAACCCGATTATTCAGCACGGTGAGGTTGATTTTCGGGACCCTCGCCGTGACAAGGTGCACGGTCGCATTTGGCGAGTTACCTTCAAAGGGCAGCCAAAGAGGAAATCCCGGGATTTCACCAAGGAAGATAATACCGTCCTTATGGATGTGTTAATAAAAGATAACTCTTATGATCGGGCCAAGGCCCGACGAGTTTTGCATGAACGCGGCAAAGATATCTTGCCTGACCTTAAGCAGTGGCTATTACGGCACGCCGAAAATGAAACTGCTCAGATGGAAGCCTTGTGGCTGCATGAAGCATTGAATGTCGTGAATGCGTCTTTGCTGATGCTCACGCTGGAGGCTAATGATGCCCGAGTCCGTGCAGCCGCCATGCGCGTGTTGGCGCACTGGCATAATCGGCTCACGACCACGCAACTCCACGCCGCCGCCGGTATTCGTGACAAACATCCGCGTGTGCGGCTTGAGGCGATGCGTGTATATGCTCAGATGAAGGATTCAACGGTTGCTCATCAGTATGCTCAATATGCCTTGGAGGCTCTTGATCAGCCAATGGACAAGTTTCTTGATTATGGCCTGTGGCTTACCATAAATGATTTGGCCGAACCATTTGTACGTGGGATGAACAATGGAGCGCTTAATTTCAAAGATAAGACTACCCATGCCGAGTTTGCCCTGCGGGCATTACCATCAGCTCGAGCTGCATCACTCATTGGTCAGCTGGTAAAGCAACGTAAGCTGCCCTCTGATGGAAGCGGTCCTCTGATTGAGCTTATTGGCGCCGCTGGAGGAGCGAATGAATTAGGGGTTTTATACAAGCAGCTTCTTCAAGATGGGTTTGAAGCTAAGGTAGTCCCGCGGGTTTTGGCAGCATTGGCTCGTGCGGCTTATTTCCGGAATGTTCGGCCAGTTGGAGACCTTTCCGGGATAGGTCAATTTATTGAAACGGAGGATGATGCTACCCGAAACTTTGCAGTCCAGCTGGCAGGTGCATGGAAACGTGCTGAACTTGTGGGTCCATTACTTGTAATTGCAGCGAGTGGCAGCGGAGTAGCTTATGATAGTTTAGTGGAAATTCGCGGGTCAAAAGTTATGGCAGGTTTAAAGAAGTTGACTCAGAAAGATAACCCCATAGCAACCCGTCAAGCTGCTGCCCGTGCCTTGGGGCGAATGAATTTGAAGGGATCGCTTAATGAAATCTTTGATGTATTAAATGACGTTAAGGACACAAATGTAGCATTGGAATTATGGCGTGAATTGCTCACTAGTCGAAATGCAGGCACTATTTTAGCTGGTGCAATAGCAGGGGCTCAGTTATCGAGGCAAAATGTAAATGCAGGTATACGTGCCGCTCAAGAGGGAGGTCGGAACGAAAAAGTTCTCATTGAGGCTTTGGCGAGGTCGCAAAATATATCTCTCCTAACCAAGCAGATGAATGATACCGAGCTCAAGGCGCTTGCGGCTCGAGCGATGAAAGAGGGGGATCCCTTTGCCGGGGAAAAGGTGTATAGGCGTCGGGCACTAGCCTGTACGGTTTGTCATGCCATTGGTGGTGCGGGCGGCAAAGTGGGGCCGGATTTTACTTCTATAGGAGCTAGTGCTCAGCCGGATTATTTGATCGAATCGATTCTTTATCCAAACCGCAAAATTAAGGAGGGCTATCATTCGGTGGTTGTGGAAACCAAGGGTGATCGTTCGTTCGTCGGTGTGCAAGTGAGCGAAACCGATTCGGAGATTATACTGCGCGATGCCGCCGACAAGCTGGTATCTATCCCGCGCAATCAAGTGAAACGTAAAATCAATGGACAGTCACTCATGCCGCCAGCCTTGATCCTAAGCCTTACTGAACAGGAGCAGTTGGATTTGTACCGTTTTTTGGCTGAGCTGGGTAAGGCCGGGCCGTTTGATGCGACCAATACTGGAGTGGCTCGCACATGGCGGCTATTACCCGGCACACATAGGGTAGAGCAGTACGGAATTGAGAAGATTGTTCAGGAGGGCTTTGATAAGAAATGGTCAAACCATGTGTTGGGTGCCGGCAACAACGCCGGGTGGAAACTGCTCTCTTCACGAGTCAACGGGGATTTGATGGCGGAGGATATAACTGAGCTCGCCTCAGTGGGCCGGAATGTGGGGCTGGTGCACGTATTTGCAGGGACTTATTTCGAGAAACAAAAGGACGGCTCAGTTAACTTTAAGTTGCCAGTTGGGGTAAAGGCCGATGCGTGGATCGACGGTAAACCGCTTGGGCGTGCAAGTGAATTCACCGCCAAGCTGGCTAATGGTAAGCACCGCATGGTGCTACGCCTTGATGCGAAAGCGTTGCCCAAAGCCCTGCGATTGGAATCCAAAGACGTGGTGTTCCTGAATGAATAGACGCCGCCGGCAGATGTTTTTTCTTATATTTGGACTAGTAATGTTGACCACCTACACTTGGGTGGGATGGCGATTGACTCGACCACTGGAAGACGGTTCGAACTGGCGATGGGTATTGATCGGTCTATTGGCTGGTCATTTTATTTCCGTCTTTGTAAGTTTCTCTATTCTGCGTAGCCTTGATCCCGCCGGTTGGGCTGGACCGCTATATTGGGTGGCCTACGGTGGTATGGGTTTATTCTCATTAATCTTTACCGGCATGGTGTTGATGGAGCTGGGTGTTCTCGGGGTAAAGGCTTCCGATTTTTGGCGGGAAAATAAAGTGGTGCCGGAAGATCTCGAGCGGCGCCGATTTTTTCATCAATCGGCTAATATTGGTGTGTTGGGGCTGTCTGCTCTGGCGGGTGCATTTGGCGTCTGGCGAGCCCGACGGCATCCCTCGATTGTGAAAGTCGAAGTACCCATTACCAATTTGCCCGGGGAACTGGAAGGTTATTCCATTGCGCAGATTTCGGATCTACATCTTGGGCCAACCATATCCGGTGCTTTTATGCGCCGCGTGGTGAAATCGGTGAACGAACTGAAACCAGACATGGTGGCCATTACTGGTGATTTGGTAGATGGATCAACAACCCATTTGGCCAGACACGTAGAACCATTAAAGGATTTAAGCAGTGCTGACGGGACATTTTTTGTCACTGGTAATCATGAGTATTATTCGGGCGCGGAGCCATGGTGTCGAACGCTTTCAGACTTAGGTCTCAACGTGCTAAATAATGCTCACTCGGTCATACGTCGTGGAGCTGCCAAGCTATTGGTGGCTGGGGTGAACGATTATCGTGCTCATAAAATCTTGCCTTCGCACAGGTCGGACCCGGCTGCCGCCCTAGCTGGAGCACCAGATTGTGACGCCCGAGTGTTGTTGGCCCATCAACCAGGCTCGTGTTTGGATGCGCGAGAACAGCAGTTTGATTTGCAGCTCTCCGGGCATACGCACGGTGGACAGTTTTTCCCTTGGAACTTTGTGGTCGGCCGGTTTCATCCGTTTCACCGTGGCCTTAACGCATGGCAAAAAGGTTGGGTCTACGTAAACCGTGGGACGGGTTATTGGGGGCCTCCTATGCGTATAGGCGTGGAGTCAGAAATTACGCTGTTGGTGTTAAAGCGTAGGCAGAGTTAAAGAGTGAATTAGTGGTATAGATATATTTTGATGAACACCTACTTTTTATTGATTGTCTTCAGGGCCCCAGTAGAAACGTGAGCCGTGATGCCTGTTTCGCTTTGCACCATCGAATAACTGCCTGCGTTACGGATTAAGCGTACTCGTGTGCCGGGCTTGAATTTACCCTCAGGTGGTCGCGCCTGCTGTGGACCGCCGAGATAATAGACTGTTCCAAAAGGTCCGGCAATTTCGTGGGTAAAAGAGTCTTTATTATTTGAGTTTAAACCCAGCTTAGGAGAGCGACGTTTGGAAGCAAACTCTATTATGAGTTTTTCTTTTTCCGCTTCAACGTAATACAACTTATAGATTTTGGTATTGGTGTCTTTGGTTTCGTATACTTGTTTATATGTTATCTCACGCTTTTGAAGTGGCGCGTATCCCTTGCCAACCATCGTAATCGTCTTGCCGTTTTTGGAACAGGTTCCAGATAAAATAATCAGAACTGAGTCAAATGAGTCAGTCCATGTTCCGCTATATTTTTTCTTGTGAGCCTCGTAACCAATCAGTGCATGCGCATGGAAAGGCATCCCCATATATTTTCCGGTGTAATCGGAAATAAGCCAAAAGCTTCCTGGTTGCATCTTTGCTATTTCTACACCAGTCATTTCAATAATTTGTCCGGAAAGTAGGTGAAATTTTGATTTGAAATCCCAAGTTCCAGCCATTTTTTTCAAATGCTTGTGATGTTCGTTGGATTTTTCTTTTTCGGGTGGTTCCTGAGCCATTACCGCGGATAAGACGAGGGATGCAAGGAGTATGAATAGCTTTTTCATGATAGTGAAAAGATTATTGAGAAATGAAACGAATGGAAAAGGGATAGGGATAGAGTTTTCCTTGTGCTGACTCATAGCCCGCCCGAATAATATAAAAAATATTAAGGTATGCCCAAGTGCGCATACCTATGCCAATAGGGACGGAGAGGAAGCCCAAGTTAGAAACTTTTCCTTCCAAAATGCTCAACAGAAAAAGGATGGCAAAATATAAGGTCATTGTAAGTTGGAAGTTTATTACTGCTCGGCCGTGCATATCGGTCGAAGGAGAAGTTTTTTTTCGGATAAGCCAGATGATTAAGGGGGCTATCACGTTGGCTACAGGGACGCCGATCAATAACGCCAGAGGCGAGAGATGGCATCCGGTTTCCCACACTCTATCTACCTTTTCCACTGAGGGGATTTAGCCGTTCTGACACGCTGATAGCAAGCCTACTGTGGGCAAGTGTAGGTTGACTTCAAAGGATGCGTGGTTTGAAATGGTTCAAGGAGGTTAAAGGATGGGAAAAATTAGACAGAAATTGATGGTTCTTCTGGCTGTTACTTTTGTATTCGCCGGGGAAGTAAATGCAAATCCAGCTGGGTCGGGGGCAGATGCGCCGGCTATTATCGCAGATGTTTTCATATGTCGGCCGCTGGGGCTGATAGCTCTTACGGGAGGAAGTGTTCTTTACGTTCTAAGCTTACCCTTCACAATACCAGCCAAGGGTAAGGAAGCGGCTAAGCGTACGCTGGTGCTGTATCCGTATCATTACACCTTTACCCGACAGTTGGGTGAATTTCATGATGACGATCTATAGGGTTATCTCCATTTCAATCTGTATGGCTGGGTTGTTAGCCGCGCAAGATAAACCAGCAAAAGCACCGCCCTTCGGTTCGGTTGAGTTGCCCGGTACTGATGCATTGTATCAACAGTTACTTAGTTCCAATGTTGAAGGCATTGGAAAGTTCTATATGGGTCGGCAGATTTCCCACGTAATGGGTCATCAAGGGGCAACGTGGTTGGAACGACCAGAGCGAGAGCGCGAGGAAAACACCAGTGAAATGATCAAATGCCTTAAACTAAAGGCCGGTGATCAGGTGGCAGATATTGGAGTAGGGACCGGATATATCGCCCGTAGGATGGCGAAGGTGATTGGGGTAAAAGGGACGGTGTTCGGGGTAGATATACAGCCTGAAATGTTGGCACTTCTGGAAAAGAACATGAAGAAGGCAGGGCTATATAATGTGAAAGGTCATCTTGGGACAATTAGTGATCCGAAATTAAGAGAGAACTCATTGGACTTTGTGATTATGGTCGATGTCTATCATGAGTTTTCTCATCCCTATGAAATGATGCACGGTATCGTAAAAGCTCTGAAGCCGGGTGGGCGGGTGGCTTTCGTGGAGTATCGTGGAGAAGACCCAAAGGTGCCTATTAAGAGATTGCACAAAATGACTGAGGTTCAGGTCAAAAAAGAAGCTTCGCTCTTTCCGTTAAAACATGTCGAGACGTACAAAAAACTTCCGTGGCAGCATGTTATTTTCTTCCGTAAACTAGCCAAATAAATTCCGGTCATGGATTCTGACCAGCTAGAAAAATATCGTGGTCAGCTGGAATTGCTTCGCACTGAAATTCAAGCGGATCTGGATGCAAGTAAAGAGGCCTCGGAGGTCGTCGAACTCGATACTTCCATTGGTCGTCTTTCGCGTATGGATGCTATGCAAAACCAACAGATGGCCCTTGAGTTGCGCCGCCGCCAGGAACAGCAGCTTCAACGTATTGCTAATGCTCTTAAGCGTATGGATAAGGAAACTTACGGCTTGTGTGGTAAATGCAAGCAACCTATTAGCAAGGATCGACTTGAGGTTTCTCCAGATGTGGTGATGTGCGTACGGTGCGCTTGAGAGTTAACCGATTTCAATCTCGGTTTTCTGAATTGCGTTGCGTCCGGATTTCTTGAAGGGACGTGGCATAGGTTGTGCGTTTCCCTTGGAGTCAATCGTGCGGCAATAAACGAAATATTTACCCGGCTTCATTCCCTTAATTAGCGTAGCCCAGTGGGCAATTGCGTAGCGCATGGGCCAATGCTTAGGTTTGCCTTCCTTGGTAAAGCCCAGCACATCGGCTGGTAATTTACCTTCTGGTAAGTCACCTCCCCAGTTTGTGGGCGGTGGAAGAATTTGGGCATCCTGCCAGGGTGCCTTGGTGAAATAAGGGTCATCCTCGCGCCAGGCTTTATCTTGTGGGGTAATCCATACCTGCACCTTGCTTAAGCTTCCGACACCCACCTGAACCAGACCGGTTACGGCAATCGGTTCGTTTGCCTTTTCTCTGCGCGGTAAATAGATGAAACGGGCCATGGTTTTCATCCAGCTAGCAATGTCGTTGTTTCCACCGGCATACGTATCATTGGCTTGATAGTTATTGGTAAGGATCACGCTCTTGAGCCACTTCACAGACTTAAACCCGTAGGCATCGGGGACGAGCATACGGACAGGTCCGCCTCGGCGTCCACTCAACCATTGGCCATTAAGTTTATAGCATAGGATTACGGGATGATCACCGGGTGGATCCTCCAGTGCCCGTCCTATGGGAAGTGAACTCTGAAAGAGTTGTTTGGGATCTTCATTGTGGTGGCCGTAATAAAATACGCGACGGATGTTGGCTTGAGGATTTGTTTTCCAGATCACATGGCGTAGCGGCACGCCTTCCCATAAGCCCATGCCCAGTGGTTTACTCATGTTATTACAACTCATGATTTTAAGAAACTTTACCGAATGGGTTTCGGCCAATTTCATGAGAGCCTCGAAATCAAGTGCGTTGCCTTTTTTGCGCGAGAGAGGGTTTGTTATCTGGGTATTACTTTTCGGATCGGGAATGACCTCGAGTTTCCAAGTTTTACGTTCGAGCCCAAGCTCGAGTCGTTTTTCTAGTGGTAATTTATAGGGGAGTGGTTTGCCTCGCTCCACCGTGCCAAATTCGTTGGCTTGAGTGAGATACTCGAGATCTTCGGTTACATCAGCCAGAAGAACTTCATCTGAATCCTTGGCCCGGAGGGGGAGGGTGCTCATGGCGGCAATACCCATTGCGCCCAATTGCATGAAGTAACGCCGGGTTAGCTCCAAATGCTGACGGTGTAGTTCGGGGGTAAGAAGCTTGGATTTCATTAGCCAAATAAGGCTTGGAGTTTTTCTCCGTCCGTTAACTTCAGTGGATATTTTTTGCTAAACGGATGGGTTTCGATACCAGCCAGTTCCCGTAAAGCCTGATGGATGTGTTCGGGCCGAGTTCGGATGCCATTTTTTCTATCAATGGCAAGAGACTTTGGGTTGATAGGTGTGAGAAATTGTTTTTCGTCGGTTGCACCGATAACTCGGTTACCGCTGATGCCTTGGCCCATGAACATGATAGAGCCGATGGACCAGTGGTCTTTTCCGTCACCCTTGTTATAGTGAGGGGTGCGCCCCATCTCGCTTTGTATGACGATGACAAGCTTGTCGCGGATCTTCAGCTCATCTGATCGCTTGACCAAGTAGTCAATGCCAGCCAGAAATTCGGGGATCAAGTTCATCTGATCTTGGTCGTTATTGGCGTGGCTGTCGAACTGGCCGATGGATATATTTGCCGATACGCAGACACCTGCCTTGAAGCAGGCCAGTGCAATCTCTGCTTGCCGTGGTAATCGGCCCTTCGGGTCCTTATCCTTGATGAATGGAGTTGCGTGCTTGAGGGCTTTGGAATTGGATTGGGCTGCATAAAGCATGCTTTGAGCTCGCTCGGCTCGTGGTAGTGTACCTTTCACTAAAGGAGCTTTTGAACGATCATCCAGAGCTTTTTCAATTAAGTCCTTTGCGAAATCATCGTGATAGGGTAGGCGTGAGATGCCTTTGATTGAGTCAGCGTTGGCGATGAGTTTGAGTGAAGATAGATACGGAATTCTTGCCATTGGAACCAAGTTTCCTGTGGCTGAGTAGTTGCCAAAGGTTAGAAATGCCAGTGGTGTTTCCGGTCCACGGCAGGCTGCAACGAGGGCGGCAAAGGTGGGATAGGCTAGGCTGTCTAGCTTTCCGGTCGCCATGTAACGTTTGCAAGGGGAGTGGTTATTGATTGAGTAGTCGAGACCGTTGAATACAAGTAATTCATCACCATAGGCCTTAAAAAACGTCTCGTTACTCACGCCATTTTCGATATTAGCTGCAGTTGGCGCAAACTTGTGCTTTCCGTGAGTCAGGATGTCACCTTCCTTGTATAACCGGTTAATTTCGTTTACCCCCTTCGGATCCATCAAATAAGTGGTGTCCCAGCCTCCCGAGGCATTGAAAACGACGTAGAAGGGGCCTTCGTAAGGATCGTGTTTCTTTGTTTTTCCATGAAGCAGGGAGGGCGATCCGAAAGGCATGGCTACTCCAAGCCCTACTTGACTGCAGAATTTTAAAAATTCTCTCCGGCTGGTTGTTTTCGGATTTGCCATTTATTCGTATAAAAATTCTTGGTGGCGTAGGAGGTATGTTACTACGGCCCGCCAAGCCCTCAGCGTATAGTCGGGATCGTCTACCAGTTTCCCTTCGATTCTTCCACAGTGATAGGTTTCTCGTTTGTCGATTCCTTTCCGTTTTTTCGCCTCTTTGACGACTGAAGCAAAGAGTTTGAAGGTTTGGTCGACTTCCGGGTGATTGACCGAGACTCTTCTGTCTAGAAGGTAGCTATGCAGGTGAACGATACCTTTTCGAATTTTCAGATCGGTAATCGGTATGACGCCGGGAACCATATTCTTTTCGACGTTGGGAAACAGCCTTCGCTTATTCGGAGCCAGTGCGAAGTCTGCAACGACGTGTAAGCAGGATAGGTCGTTTGCCATGATGCGTTGGATTGCTCCCATGGCTCCGCTTGGCTCGGTCAGTCTCTCGGTAACTGATTTCGAATCGATTCCGCCATAAAGAATCTGTATTTCTTTTTCTAGCTTCCCCCATCTCGCTCCAAACAAAGCTTCGATTTTTCGTTCAAGCTGTTCTGGGGCAAGAAGCCTTGCTACTCCCAGATCGTGAAGCTCGGCTTTACGATCTGATTGACCGATGGCTGCATTGATTCCATCGGACTGATAAAAGGGGGATTTGGCCAATTCCTTGAAGATCTGCTTGAGGTTGAACTCGGCTTGAGTAAAACGCGACGCAATCTTGGTGATTTCGAACCGCTGCATTTTGTAAGCCCGCCTTCGGGCAGAAAAGTGGGGATCGTCAATGTTCATAGGTGGACGCAGAGCCATGCGTCCAGTGAGTATGTACCACACGTGTTCGGTCATCGCGATTGCGAACCTTGGATCTTCGGCCGTACGCTTGGCGAGCCATTGCAAAGAACGCCATCTTTCTTCTTTCGGTAAATCATCTCCTTCAAGCCCGGGCGCAAACATGTCTTCGAACCAGCCGTCTTTACGAGGGCCAAAATGCCCCTCGACGTTGTAGAAATCCTGAAATAATCCCGCAACGGGGTCCACGGATCGATGGCACACCACACAATCGGCAGCTTCCATCCACGGGGTCTTATATTTGGCGTCGATGGCGGCAGCATCGGTTACTTGGTCGGCTAATTCCATGACGTCTACCCCAAGGAAATGTCGGTAATACATACGTGCCCGAAGTCGGTTTCGGTTTGTATCGGTGGTGGGATAGCGTCGCAGGTATTGAAAAGTGCTTAATAGACCTGCGTGAGGGTAAAAGCCAGTTTTCGATTCCTGAACCAATGGAGCATTTATGGGATTGTTGTTTCTTGCTCGTAATGCCGGAAGCTGTGCCGGCACGTATTCAAAGGGATCCTTGGGATCCTTGAAGCGGTCCTTGATTTGTTCAAATATACCATAGCCTCGCGCAGAGTAGGGGCTAACCATGATGTAATCCGCAGTCATTATCTCGGTAAATGGTTTGTTGTTGCGGACTACGTATGCGATCAACTCAAGGGGTTCCTTACGGATGGCCTTGCGGTAGTCGCGCGTCATAGCATAAAAGGTTTCCTTTCTTTCCTTCTCGTCCTCGATGTGACTGAGGTTGTACTTCTGGTACCAAAGGCGACTCTTTTCAAAATGATTATAAGAGAGAATTAATTCTCCGTTTCCCTCATAGCCGTCGGTCAAAAAGATGTCGTTGAATCCTTCCTTGAGTCGCACGTAGAAGGCCTCCTCAGTCATTATCTGATCAAGAATTGTATCCAACTCAGACAGGCCCTTCGTTTCAATTGCTTTTTTTTCGTGCGGGGTGGGTAGACGACCTGCCAGTGAGAGAGTGAGACGCCGTAATAAACTGGCGCCTTTAAGGAGTGTTACCCCTTCAAAAAATGGTTGTGGTTTGTATTTCTTAACGGTTGAAGAGGAATCTGCCTTTCCATTAATTCTGGCGACGAATTTTTCTAAAATATTATGTCCGGTTGAATTCGGTTTAAGTACCTGTTCACCTTCGTGGTCTAGCTCTCCGATTGGTTTCAGAAGCAACCTTGATTGTTGGCCGGCTTTGCTTTTTCGGGCCATTTTTGAGAAGGCTTTGAAATTGGCTGCATGGATATTCTGCTGTTTGGCGCCCTTTAAAAGGATCGTTTCCTCCAAAATGAACCCACTGTCTTTCGCTTCGCCCGAAGAATTATGACATTTCAGGCAAGAGAGTTCACCAACCTTGGCCCACACTTCATCAATGAAAAAAGCACCAGGTTTAAGAGACGCTAGATCGTCTTTTTCTGCTCCTTCTGAAAAAAGGCAAATGCACAATGCCAGCAAAACTAGAGTCGTGCGCTTCACGGTATAACCCTACTCCTCATGCGGGCACCACGCAAATCAGAAGTAACTAAAAAAGCCGGAGAAAGACTCCGGCATTTATTTGAATTAGTTGTTAGGCTTAAATTCGACCACCGTAGATGGCGCTACTTCCCAGTTCCTGTTCTATACGAAGGAGTTGATTATATTTTGCCGTACGGTCGCTTCGGCTTAATGAGCCTGTTTTGATCTGCCCGCAATTAGTAGCTACCGCCAAATCTGCGATTGTTGCGTCTTCAGTTTCACCACTGCGGTGACTTAAGACTGCAGTGTAGTTGTTGTTGTGGGCTAGTTCCACCGCATCCAAAGTTTCAGTCAGCGAGCCAATTTGGTTTACCTTAACTAAAATCGAGTTAGCAGTGCCGGTATCGATGCCTTTTTGCAGGAATTTGGTGTTGGTTACAAAGAGGTCGTCACCAACTAACTGTACGCGCTTACCAATTTTGTCGGTCAACTTTTTCCAGCCGGTCCAGTCATTTTCATCACAGCCATCTTCAATGCTGATAATGGGATATTTATTGGTGAGCTTGGTATAGAAATCCACGATCTGGTCAGCGGTCATCTTGGTGCCATCACTCTTCTTGAAGATGTATCTCTTTTTCTTGGAGTCATAGAATTCACTGCTGGCAACATCAAGAGCCAGAAAGATTTGTTTATCCGACTTATAGCCGGCTGCCTTGATGGCAGCTAAGATGCATTCAATGGCGTCCTCTGTACTGTCGAGTTGTGGTGCAAAACCACCTTCATCACCGACAGCGGTAGAAAGTCCGCGTTTTTTAAGAACTCCCTTGAGAGCATGGAAAATCTCAGTAATGGCCCGTAGCCCTTCACTAAATGTAGGTAGGCCAGTGGGCATAACCATGAACTCCTGAAAATCTATGGGGGCATCACTGTGTGCGCCGCCATTAATTACATTGGCCATGGGCACCGGCAGTACCTTGGCATTGGGGCCACCGATGTACTTATATAGTGGTTGGCCCAGTGCATTGGCTGAAGCTTTGGCCGTGGCTAGGGAAACTGCGAGGATTGCATTGGCTCCGAGCTTGCCTTTAGTAGCGGTGCCATCCAAGGCAAGCATCGCTCCATCTATACCTACCTGATCGGTTGAGTCGCGGCCCAATAGTTCGGGTAGGATCTTTGATTCGATATTCTTAACCGCTTTTTGAACGCCTTTGCCGAGGTAACGTTTCTTGACACCATCGCGAAGCTCCACTGCTTCATTTACTCCGGTGCTGGCTCCGCTGGGAACAGCTGCTCGACCCACAGCGCCGCTTTCGAGGATCACATCGGCTTCCACAGTGGGGTTGCCGCGAGAGTCGAGAATTTCACGGGCTTGAATATCAATAATAGTAGTCATAACTGGTTAAAACGGGCCGCGATCATTAGACGCGAAGGCTTTGCAGTCAAGGCGTGAGGAGTAACGAGCAAGTGAAACCGGCTAAATATACACATTAAGACCCTGTCGGAAGGGGCCTACGCCGGCATTCACCTGATGTTGGGCATAAACCAAAACGGGATTGCCCCGATCAACAAAGGGTCGAAGCCCTAGAATCGCGTTATTGGTGGAAAACTGAGGTATGGGTGAGGGAGTCTCAGTATAGCCGTAGCGTTGATCCATGGATGCAGGCACAGCAGCCGCGTTCTCGCTGCCGGGGAAGCGCAAGGTGCGATAAGGCATCATTCGGAAGTGATAATAACCTCCGAATCCAGTGGTTGCCGGCTGTAGGGCGGGCATATTCAGTTGGGGTTAGGATCTATCGAATCCTAGGTTGTCGGAGCTGGAGGGGGATCCAGTTGATTCTCCGAACTGGCGATAATTGCGTTCACCGCCGAGTCTCCAGTAACGTTTACCACAGTGCGGCACATGTCAAGAATGCGGTCTACTCCCAGAATGAGGGCAATACCTGCTCCGGGCACATTGATCGCCTCAAGAATGATGATTAACATCACGACACCGGCGCCCGGGACGGCTGCAGTGCCCACTGAAGCAAGTACTGCTGTAAGCACAATCGTGATTTGTTGCCCCGTGGTCAGGTCAATTCCGCTGGCTTGCGCGATAAAGACTGCAGCTACCGCCTGATAAAGGGCGGTGCCATCCATATTTATGGTGGCGCCCAAAGGCAGAACGAATGAGGACACTTCCTTGGATGCTCCGAGTTTTTCTTCCGCACACTTCATGGTGACGGGCAGGGTGGCACCACTGCTGCTGGTGGAAAAGGCGAGCAGTTGTGCCTGACTAATGCTTTTCAGGAAATGTGTAACTGAAATTTTAGTGAATAGCTTCAATAAACCGATGTATACGAATAGCGCGTGGATCAAGAGTCCAATTATAACTGCTGCACAATACCATCCTAAAGATCCAAGAAGGGAGACGATTTGATGCGGACCATCCTTGGCGAGTGTGGTGATGGTATTTGCAATTAAAGCAAATACGCCCACTGGAGCAATCAACATGATAATAAAAACGATTTTGATTACTACTTCCTGCAGCCCACTGATGACATTAAAGACTGGTTTGCGTTTATCTTCCTGAATCTGAATAAGGGCAATACCCATAAGAAGGCTAAAGAAAACGATTTGCAGCATATTGCGGTTGCTGCTGGCAGAGCCGAAGAAGTTATCTGGCACCATGTCTACTAACGGTTGTAATGGCCCACGCTCTTTTGCGCTGTCAGCTACCTCGTTACGCTTGGCGACGTCCGCTTCGTATTGTGCCTTGAGGTTTTCGACGGTTTTCTTAGGGAGCTTATCGCCGGGGTTGATAGTATTTACTACGCATAGGCCAATCGTGACTGCGATTGCGGTGGTGGCCAGATAAAGGCCGATAGTTTTACTGCCCATTCGCGAAAGCTTTTTGAAATCAGATAAGGAAGCGACTCCACAGATTAGCGAGGTCAGAACTAGCGGCATTGCGATCAGCTTGAGAAGATTCAGGAAAATTTTACCGAAAGGACTAATCCAATTTTGGGTGAATTCACCCCAGCCCTGATATGCCGCGAGCACTCCGTAGAGCGCTCCCATTACCATGCCAATAATGATTTGCCAGTGCAGTTGCTTATACCAAGCCATAGGCGGGGAGTATGGGGGCCAATGCACCTGTTAAAAAGGGCAAAAATCTTGAGTAGTTGGGGTTTTATAGCCATAGTCCCGCCCCTTTTTATGACGCGCACTGTAAATATTGGCCTAGTGGGTGCCGGCACCGTTGGTGGGGGTGTTTTGAAGGCATTGCGCCGGAATGGGGCCTTAATGGCCTCGCGTCTCGGAGTGCGGCTGCATATTGCCCAGGTGGCTGTTCGAAGCCCAAAGAAGAAGCGTGATTTTAAGGTGGCCAAAGGAGTGTTAACCACCAACTGGAAGAGTGTGATTAATGATCCCAAGATTGACTTGGTGGTGGAATTAATTGGAGGGACTACGATAGCTAAAGACGTAGTATTGACTGCCTTAAAGGCAGGAAAATCCGTGGTGACCGCAAACAAAGCTCTCTTGGCATTCCATGGGGAGAAGCTTTTTGCTGCGGCGGAAAAATCCGGTGCCAACCTTTACTACGAAGCCAGCGTGGCCGGTGGTGTTCCGATAATTAAAGTGATTCGTGAGGCCTTGGTGGGTAATAGAGTTACTCATTTGTATGGTATTCTCAATGGCACTTGTAATTTTATTCTCACCAAGATGAAGGAGGGTTTGGATTTTAGTGCTGCGGTAAAGCTCGCACAGCAACAGGGTTATGCCGAGTCTGATCCTAGTCTGGATGTTGATGGCCATGATGCAGCCCATAAGGTTGGTATTCTGGCATCTCTAGCGCACGGGTTTTGGGTGAAACCTAAAGAAATATATACCGAGGGAATTTCTCATATTACTCCGCTTGACCTAGAGTTTGCCGGTTCCTTGGGCTACGCAATTAAACTATTGGGGATTGTTAAAAAATCAAAGAAGGGTCCACTGCAAGTCAGTATGTATCCAGCTCTCATTCCACGGGATCATGTACTCGCTAACGTAAGCGATGTCTATAATGGTGTACTCGTCAGAGGCGATGTGGTTGGTGACACATTGTACTACGGTCAAGGTGCCGGCCGTGATGCGACCGCTGGTGCTGTATTGAGTGATATAGGAGATGCAGTTTTGGATTTGAAGCACGGATCAACCGACCGGCTGAAGGCATTTACTCCCCATGAGTCCAATGGTGAGGTGCGCCCAATAGGGGAGACGACAGCCTGTTACTATATGCGACTCTCAGTGCTGGATCGACCGGGGGTATTGGCGAAAGTGTCGGCTATTTTGGCCAAGAATAAGATTGGAATTTCTTCTGTGATGCAGCCTGAAGGTCATGAAGGGGGAAGTGTGCCTCTGATCCTCATGTTGCATTATGCAAAAAATGCAGCTATGGCAAAAGCGTTGAAAGCAATTGTGAAATTGTCTTCAGTGAAGACCAAGCCTGTGTTGATCAGGGTGGAGAATTTCGGATGAGCTCAGGTGTGCAACATACAGCCGGTTGGCGAGGAGTAATTGATCGTTACCGGGAATATTTGCCTATTAGTGACGATATGCCCGTGGTTACTTTGTTGGAGGGAAATACGCCACTAATCCGTGTTCCTAATTTTGTACGCGCGATAGGTGGTGAGTTTGATTTGTATCTCAAATACGAGGGAGTTAATCCCACCTGTTCCTTCAAAGATCGAGGGATGACAC
>CAJWKQ010000033.1 GCA_913041895.1 uncultured Verrucomicrobiales bacterium | reverse complement strand
AACTCCCCGGTTGGGTGATTGCCCTCGTCGTTGCCGGCGGACTTGCTGCCGCCCTTTCTACCGCCGCCGGCCTCTTACTCGCCATATCCTCTGCAATTTCACATGACCTTCTCAAGGGGATCCTAAAACCAGAAATCACTGAAAAAGAAGAGCTCAACGCCAGCCGTATTGCCATGGTCGGCGCCATTGCACTAGCTGGATATTTCGGGCTAAACCCACCGGACTTTGCTGCTGGAACAGTCGCCATTGCATTCGGCTTAGCCGCCTCTTCCATTTTTCCAGTTTTAATGATGGGTATTTTTTCCAAACGCATGAATAAACAAGGTGCTATTGCAGGAATGGTCGCAGGGCTAGGCGTAACATTACTCTACGTTTTTCAGCATAAGGGAATCATGTTTATCCCCGGCACTTCCTTCCTCGGAACAATGAATGAAAACTGGTTTTTGGGGATTACACCAAACGCCTTCGGAGCTATTGGGGCAATCGTTAATTTCGCCGTAGCTTTTGCTGTTTCAGCAAACACCGAAGAACCTCCACAAGAAGCTAAAGAATTGGTTGAACGCATCCGTGTTCCAGGCGGCTAAACCTTAGTCGAGCCCAGAACCTCCATTATGGACTCGCGAAGTACGCGCACCATTTTACGTAATTGCGCATCAGTTGTACAATAAGGAGGCAGCAAAGGAACTACATTTCCAATCGGCCTTGTCAAAACACCCTTTCTGGCCATTACCTCACATACTTTAATACCAATCTTAGCTTTCAGAGGAAAACTTTCGCGAGTTTTCCAATCAGCTACAAGCTCCACTCCGGCCACAAGACCTTCCTGCCGAACATCCCCAACCCGAGCAAAAGGCCACAAGGATTCTAATTCAACTGATAGCAGTTTCTCTAATTTTTTCCGGCGCAATCTTCCTCTTCGATTATTAAGTAAACCCAAGCTTGCCAACGCAGCCGAAGCCCCTAATTGATTGCCCGAATAACTGTGACCATGAAAAAATGTTTTCATTTCTTTATACTCACCCAAAAAGGAATCAAAAACATCCTGCGAAGTTAAGGTTGCAGCCATCGGGAGATAACCCCCTGTTAGCCCTTTTGCCAAACAAAGAAAATCAGGGATTACTTTTTCTTTATGGCACGCAAAAGTAAAACCTGTTCTACCAAATCCAGTCATCACTTCATCGGCAATGAGTTGCGCTCCTGCAACTTTAACCACATTAGAAGCCCTTTTAAGCCAGCCAGACGGATGCATAATCATACCCGCCGCCCCTTGAACTCGAGGCTCAACGACTAAAGCAGCGTATTTATGTGACTTTATTTTATTTTCAAGTTTACTAATGCACTCCCATTTACATTTTCGCCCCAGTCGCGCGTCCCTTCTCTCGGGCTTTGCTTTATTAAATGGACAACGGTAACAATAAGGAGAAAATGCTTTATCCGCCTTGAATAAAAGACCGCTGTAAGGACGCCGAAATAAATCAATTTGCCCCAAACTTGCGGCGCCTATGGTGTCACCATGATAACTCCTCATAAGCGATAAGAATCTGGGCTTTTTTGAGCGATTAATCCTTCGATTGTGCTCGTAGGACATTTTCAAAGCCACCTCAAGAGCAGTAGATCCGTCATCTGAATAAAATACTTTCTTCAAGGGAGGTCCTGCCGCTTTAACTAATTTCTCTGCCAAAACTGAGGCCGGCTCATTAGCCAAGCCTAAGGCAGAACTGTGCGCCACTTTGGCCAACTGCTTTGCAATGGCGTTGTTAATGCGAAAATTATTGTGTCCATGCAGATTAGTCCAAATTGAAGCATTTCCATCCAAATATTTTTTACCGTTAACATCAGTCAGAACAGAGCCCTTGCCTCGTTCGATTAGAACCGGCTCTTGCCCCATCCAATCCCGCATTTGCGTGAATGGATGCCACACATATTTTCGGTCTAATTTCGAAACTTTATGCATTCCCTAAAGTCTCCAAAAACGCCTCAATGTGTTCAGGCTTGTGCGAGGCACTGAGAGTTATCCTTAATCGTGCCGCCCCTTTAGCAACAGTGGGGTACCTCACTGCAGGCACCCACACGCCAGCATTTCTCAAACGATCAGATAACGCCATCGCCGCAGCCTCATCACCAACCATAATAGGTACAATCGCACTGCGCACCGTCGGAAGTTTCCAACCAAGCTTAATCAAACCATTTTTCAAACGATCGACATTTGACCAGAGCTGTGCACGCAATAACTCTCCTTCACCAGACCCAACAATCTCTAACGCCCTAATGGCTGCTGAAATTTGCGCAGGGATTGGCGCTGTCGTGAAAATAAAACTTCGTGCGCGATTGACTAATAGGTCTACCAGACTTTGTGACCCACAAACAAACCCACCAGCACTACCTAATGCCTTGCCCAGAGTCCCCATCTGGACATCAATTTGAGAACCAACGCCAAACTCCTCTGCCATACCCATCCGGCATTTACCATATAGGCCGGTTGCATGTGCTTCATCTACCATTAACCAAGCTCCATAACGGTCTTTTAACTTCACAATATCACGTAAAGGGGCGATGTCTCCATCCATAGAATAAACGCTCTCAGCAAGAACTAATGTCTTTCCTTCACTACGGTCTGCCCACTGTAAAATGCGCTCTAAATCAGCCAAATCATTGTGTTTAAAAACACGCAATTTAGCACCAGATAATTTTGCTGCATCAACCATACAAGCATGAACAAGTTTATCAATTACCACAACATCACCTTCCCCAACCAAGGCCGTCACTGCCCCCAATGCTGCGCTATAACCATTTGAGAAACAAAGAGATGCTTCTACCCCCTTAAAAGTCGCCAACCTAGATTCCAACTCATGAATCAGCCTATTTGACCCACTAATTAACCGAGCCGACCCTGATCCTGCTCCATATACATTCACAGCCTGTACAGCCGCATCCTTAAGCTCTGATCGGGCTGCAAGTCCTAGATAGTCGTTGGAGGAGAAATTTAAATAACTCCTATTATCGACCCGTATTTCGACCCCTTGAGCAGTTTCCAGATGCGCAAGCCTTCGCCTCAAAGAATTAGCATCCACTTGCTGTAGCTGCTCATTTAAATATTCCTGAAAGAAATTGGTCATATGCAAGATGCACGGTTTACTTCATTAAAACTTTGACCCTCTACCATCACTAACTCTACAGGGCCTCGATGTTCAATGATCATTTCCTCCACGGAATTTATTGTTGTATCAAAAGGCAACCCAATCAAATCAGCTTTTGCCCCCGTATTCAAACAACCTATTTCACCTTCCATGCCCAATGCTTTGGCTGGGTTTATTGTTACCATTTCAATGATGTTACTCGACGACCATCCCGGATTGTTATCTCGAAACAAACGCATTTCTGAAAATAACTCTAGTTTTGATTCAGAATCCCGCATAGTTGCAAGACTGTCCGTTCCAAGACACAGATTCACGCCTGAGTATTTCATGTCATGAGCGGGAAATACTCTATGTCTGAAATAATCATGACTCCGCGGACAATGCACCACATTCGTTTTTGACTTTGCAATTGCGGCAATATCATGGGAATCCAGATAATTTCCGTGCACCAGCAACATCTGCTTATCCAGCAAGCCAGCCTCAATAGCTCCGTCCAATGGCGATCTACCTCCACAATCGCTCACATCTCGACCGGTCTCGCAAAACATTTCCCACATATCCCCCCTACCATCCCGGAACATCTGATTTTCCTCAGATGATTCTGCAATGTGCATAGTCATCGGTATATTCAGCAACACCCCACACTCCTGAAGAAAGTCAGGTTTGGTCGTATACGGAGCATGTGGTGAAACCCCGATTTTGCCGTGAGGAGGTTTATTTTCAGACAGCCATTCTTTAAGTTTTCCAACAAATTCTGAGGCATCTCTATCATTTTCAAAAAGTATTGATTCAATAAACGATACAATTCGCAACGGAGTTAACTCCCAAAGACTTGGGAGCATGTCGCATCTGGTATCAATATTTCCAATGGTAGTCGTTCCGTAAGCTAAAGCTTGCCGAGCACCTTCCAGCCACGATTGGCGGAAACTTGAGTCATCAATCCCTGCCTTCTTTTCAATGATCGCCTGAATCCATTCAGTAAAGGATTCAGGCGGAGGTATAGCTCCCGCTAAATTAGTGTATTCAAGGTGGCAATGGGCATTCACCAACCCCGGCATGAGAAGAACCTCTCCTAAGTCTTGATATTCATTTCGATCGACGCATTCAGACCAAAGTCCCACATCGACTATTTGTCCATCAATAATGCGTACGTACCCATCTTCAATGGGCAAACCGACCACCGGGTATACACAGTGCGCACGCAGAAGCATGTAAGGAAACTAACGATTTGATGAGCGCAAGGTCAACGACAACAGCTAGGCAGTCATTGCCCGTAGCGCCCGTTTTGCTGTTGCAGCCTGTTTATGATTCTTTGCTTTAAACTTATTGTGACGCTTGCGTAATTGTGACTGAATCTTCTTCGTCACCAAATCTATGGCCGCATACAGATCACTTTCTGAATCTCGGGCAACAACATTCTGGCCAGGCAAGGCTATTTTCATCGTGCAGGCATACTTCCTATCGGACCCGCCATTATGATCACGTTCAAGATTCACAAACGCCTTTAGGGCATGCGTCTCTTGGTGGTCCAACTTTTCAATGCAATGGCGAACGTGGGATTTGAGGGCGCTACTGAGGGTTACTTTGTGAGTAGACAGGACCAACTTCATACAAATCAAATTAACACACTTTCAGCCATATTACCAATAACTGACG
Organism: uncultured Verrucomicrobiales bacterium; assembly: GCA_913041895.1. GTDB lineage: Bacteria > Verrucomicrobiota > Verrucomicrobiia > Limisphaerales > UBA1100 > UBA1100. The sequence continues at coordinate 15,729 of CAJWKQ010000033.1, read as the reverse complement.
GCGTTATTTATTCGCTTATTAACAAGAATATCTGTTTATGTACAACCTATTCACAAACGAGTAGCCTTCTATGTGAATCAAAAACTGTCCGTAAACTAGAGGATAAACTATCCTGAATTGAACTAAACTCACTATAAACCGGCACATTCTTTGACTTAGGCCTAGAGATCTGACTTTTGTTTATCTTCACGAACCGATCTGTAAGTTCTTCAATAGATGATTTACCACCTTGTGATCGCCCTACGCACCACATAGCTTGAATCGCAGCCCCATATGCAGCGCCCTCACTGACCGAAAGAGTTACTACTTCAGCATTAAATATGTCAGCCATTATTTGGCGCCACACCTTAGAATTAGCTCCGCCTCCTGTAACTCGAATTTGATGCGCCTTTACTCCTAAATTAGCCAATCGTTTAAGCCCATAATTCATCCCCATCGTTACCCCCTCCATAGCAGCACGTGCAAAGTGCCCTCGTCTATTATTGCGAGTATTTACGCCAAACCAAACCCCAGTTCCATTAGGCACACTTGGGGTGCGTTCTCCTTCAAGGTAGGGCAAAAGAACCAAGCCATCACTACCTGCACGAATTTTGCTCGCTTCCTTTTCATACTGAATATGAGTCATCCCATAGTGTTCACGCACCATTTCAGTAGCTACAGTTACATTCATTGTACACAAGAGAGGCAACCAGCGATTGGTTGAGTCACAAAATGCAGCAATTTCACCGAGAGGATCTATCACCGGCTCTGCTGAACAGGCATATATGGTTCCACTAGTCCCAAAGCTCGCCGTCACAATCCCGGGCCTTGTGTTACCTGTACCGATCGCCCCCATCATGTTGTCGCCACCGCCGGCACTCACCACAGTTTCAGTAGACAAACCCAGAGCCTTTGCCGTAGCGGCCGATAAGTTACCCGCCGGTTGATCACTGGAAATTAATGGTGGCAAAGCATTCGCCAAATTCGGATCAATTGCATTAATAGCAGCGGCTGCCCATCGCCTCTTGGCAACATCCAAAAGAGCAGTGCCGCTCGCATCACCATATTCCATAACTACATTACCCGTCAGCCAATGATTTAAGTAATCGTGCGGCAACAAAACGGTAGCCAAACGACGATAGTTCTTGGGTTCATGCTTCTTTAACCAAGCAATCTTAGGCGCGGTAAAACCAGGCAGCATTGCATTACCCACGTGACGAATTATTTTCTTTAGCCCACCGAGTTTTTTGGTAATAGCATTACATTGCGCGCCAGTCGTGGTGTCACACCAAAGTTTGGCCGCACGTATGACCTCGCCCCTTTTATCCAAAGGCACAAATCCATGCTGTTGCCCACTAACTCCAATCCCTTTAACTTCAGCTGCACTTGCTTTAGCCTCCTTTAAGGAAGCCTTGATAGCATAGGCGGCGGCTTTCTTCCAAGTTTCTGGATGTTGTTCCTTTGCGCCAGCCGGCAAGCCCTTAATAAAACCGTATCCACGTTGCCCACTGCCAAGCACTTTTCCATTTTTAGCATCTACCACAAGAGCCTTAGTAGACTGAGTGCCACTATCAATTCCTACATAAAGATCCCTCATATTAAACAAGATGTTCGGCTACCTGCTTTAACGGCATTGACGTTTCTTCGCGGCTTTTCAAGTTCTTAACCATTGCTTGGTCTGGCGCTGCCAAACGCACAGTAAAGAGTGCACCCAATTCCAGAGCTTTCTTAAATTGTTTGTCTGATTTTTGAGCCACCATCGAATATTCGGCATTCAAACCAAAATCTCGGATTTGCTGCACAAGCCTTAATGAATCATTCCGCAAGTCTTCATCTTCAATCAACACATACGCGTCTATAGATTGGCTGAATTCCGGGAGCAGCTTACGGTCCTTTAGCAATTCAACCAAAACCACATCACCCATAGCAAACCCGGCGGCAGGCAGATCGTTTTTGCCACCGGAAACAAGATTCACCAATTGATCATAACGCCCACCTCCGGCAATAGCGCGAAACTTTCCATGTCTGTCAAAAGCCTCATAAACAACGCCCGTGTAATACGCCAAACCACGAATAACATTGTAATCGATCTTTACATAATCACTGAGACCGCGGGCCGAGAGATTATCTAGAACATTCTGCAACTCTTCAGAGGGTTTGCCAGAATCGATAAAATCACGCACCTGCTCGAGCCTGAACCCCAACAACTTGAATTTTTGATCACTGTCTTCCGGCGCCATGCGCTCAATTTTATCTACTATCTGAAAAAAATCATGTGCAAGGCTTTGATCGCTACAGTTTTTAGTGAAAAAATCTTGCCAAGCCTGCCGACTGCTGAGGCGGATCACAAAATCTTCAGCCGACAGATCGAAACTGCGCAACACATCAATAAGAAGCGCAATCAATTCAGCGTCGGATCCAGGATCATCTTCTCCAAAAATATCAGCATTAAACTGGAAATGCTCTCGCAAACGCCCCTTTTGTTGGCGTTCATAACGGAATAGTTGAGGAGTCGAATACCATTTAATAGGCTTTTTGTAATGCCGTTCGCGAGCTGCAATCATTCGTGCCACGGTAGGAGTCATTTCCGGTCGCATGGACACCTCACGCCCACCCTTATCCGTGAAGTTATACAACTGCCCAACAATCTCCTCGCCGCTTTTCGCCTTGTACAGATCTAAAGGCTCTAAAGGAGGACCATCATAGCCCTGAAACGCGTACCTCCGCGCAACCGTTTTCCAACGATCAAATATATATTCCCGCACGTCAGCGCTCCAAGCTTCGCCTTTCGGCAGAGGCTCAGGGAAAAAATCACGAAATCCCGGCAATCGTTCCACACACCAAGAAAAACAACCACAATGCGGATGGGTCAAGAGGATCTAAAAAAAAACGTAAAATTGTTGTATAATCTAACGTAAAACCTGCCCCAACTCACCCCCCCCATAAGCAAATACAATATCAGGGCAATTTTTGATATAATTGAAATAATCCAACTGCTGACATGGCCAATGCTGAGATCCACAAGAAAACAGTCCAAGCCGTACCTGGCTGAAGTGGTTTATCAGTTTGTTTATAACGGAAATATAGTGCGGCAATCGACAAGAATGGCAGCATCAATGCCTGCGCGACCCCACCTACCAAAACTAATGAAACTGGAGCTCCAATCACAAAATATACGATCGCGCAAAAAACAGGTACAGCAATACAACATTTAGACAGAAGCTTTCCAGCCCTCTCTTCATTTTTTGGTTTGGGTATTACGTTAAACAGAATTAAGCCATCGGCAAGCAATCGGGCGTTAGAAGCCGATGCCGTGACCATCGTGGAGAAGAGTACTACAAACGCTCCAACCAAAAAAATTGTTAACCCCGCCTTCCCTAAGGGTCGATACATCTCAGACAATGCGGCGATCATATTACCGTCCTGCACTTCCTGCGTTCCATGCAGCAACGCCGCACCCAAAAGAAAGAATGCAACGGTTGCGCCGGTATACACCACCATTGAAAGCCAAGCATCAATTCGCATGATTCGCAGCCAACCTTTCGCACGATCATACCACACTGAAGTGGGATTTGCTGTTCCAACATTCCGTGCGTATCCCTTTTCCAAACACCAATACGGATAGTAAATCAACTCGGATGCCCCTACTCCTATAATACCGAATGCGGCAAAGGCTGTTGAAAAATCACTAGGTAACTTAAATTTTAAACCCTCCATAATATCCCCCGAGGTTATTTTATAATCCGACATCTCAGGCGAGAATTGTAAACTTCCCAATGCAAATAAAGTCGCCAGTGTGAAGAGCACCACCATGATTGTGGAAAAAACCTCAACTGGTTTGTATTTTCCGGAAGCAAGTATGGCAACGGTTGCCGCACTGACAGCGACAGCAATCACCTTATCGGTGTTTTCACCCAGTTGTGATAACCAACCTAATTCCGCTACCACCTTTCCTACACCTCCCACAATGCCACCCAACTGAAAAAGAATGCCAATAAACATGAAAAGCCAACACCAAACTAGCCATGAGACGATAAAACGAGGGCCAGGCATGGTATTCATTGCTTCTAGCGTAGTCATCCCCTTGGAAATTGCGAACCGTCCAAGCTCCACTTGCACCAACACTTTTATCGTACAACCGGCAATAATGAACCAGAGCAAGCTAAACCCATACTCAGCCCCAACTTTGGGCGTAGCAATCAGTTCTCCTGAACCAACGATACAGGCAGTAATAATTAGTCCCGGACCGAGATGCTTTATAACGCCGCGCCAATCCTTCGGCGCATCTTTCGGACCAGTCGAACACATATCATCAGGCTAGGTAAAACCTCCTCTGCTTACAAGTCTCGCCTATTTTAAAAAATTTACATTCTGATCCACTATAAGACTACACCAAGAAGTTTAGTCCCGGAATGGCGCTTGTATGTTAATAAGTTGCCGTTTCATAGCACCTCGATCTAGATAAAATTACCTTAGTTGCTTTCGGCAACGTTCCCACAAGGAGGGATAAATAAAAGTTATGTTAAACAAGTTGACGTTCACACTCGTGTTATCTGTATGTGCCTACTTCATAACATTTTTGACAGTTCAAGCACAACCAACACCCACTCCACCAATACCTGTATCACCACAACAACCAAGAGCAGTATTACCACCAAAACCAGGTGAAAAAGTATCCCCTGAAACACCGAATATTATACTGATTGTAGCAGATGATCTTGGATGGGGCGATCTGGGAAAATATGGGCAAAAACTAATTAAAACACCTTGGATAGACAAGTTAGCCTCCGAGGGAATGCGGTTCACCCAATTTTATGCCGGAGCCCCGCTTGGTAACGCTTCGCGTAGCACACTGTTCACAGGCCAACACACAGGACACACCTACATACGTGGCAACATGGCCGCTTCATTACGGACAGTTGACATAGTAATCCCTCAATACCTTCTAGGCAATGCTCAGTATGAAACTATTGCAATCGGCAAATGGAATTTGGGAGCAAAAGGATCTCCCGGTGAACCAAAAAAGAAAGGCTTTAATCACTGGATTGGTTTTGTGGATCAAGCACACGCAAACAACCACTATCCCACTTTCTTGTGGCGATATGAGCCTGGCTATGGTTCTGGAACCAATAAGTATTTGGCTCAGGACGGAAATATTTCCGTTCCATACAACGCCAATGGCCAGAGAAGAGGTTACTCCACTGACCTGCTAACTAAAGCTGCCACCAAGGCAATAGGCATCTACAAGCCCCAATGGTATAGAAACAATCGCCCCTTTTTCTTATATGTTTCATTTACAGCACCACATATCAATGAAGCACTTCATCAAAAAACAGGCAACGGATGGGAAGTACCATCCCTTGGCCGTTACGGAGGCGAAAGATGGCCGAGAGAGAAACGAAGCAAAGCAGCAATGATTACCCGACTAGATAGTGCTGTGGGAATGATCATGCATGAACTAAAGAAACACGAAATGGATGAAGACACTCTCATCTTCTTTACCAGTGACAACGGTCCTGCCCATGAAGGAGGGAGTAATCCCTCCTTCTTTCGTAGTGCGGGCCCTTTCCGCGGCACCAAAGGTCATTTACATGAAGGGGGCATACGCGTTCCAATGATCGCACGCTGGACAGGTAAAATTAAACCTAACACCATCAGTAATGCGATGTTTGCCCATTGGGATGTTTTACCAACCATTCTTTCTGCCGCACGCGTATCCAAACCTAGAGAAATCGATGGAATATCGTTCATGCCCACCCTGCTCGGTCGCGAGCAGAAGGCTCAACATGAGTATTTGTATTGGGAGACGCATCAGTATCAATACGGCTCACGACAAGCTGCACGGAAAGATGACTGGAAAGTGATTCGGAAAACACTCGGCCAACCCTTAGAACTCTACAATCTCAAAAGAGACCCAGCAGAATCCCAAAATGTCGCTCGAAACAACCCTGAAATCATCAAAGATTTCGAGTCGTATCTCAGATCTGCGCGTATTAGAAGCGGCCTATGGCCTATTAGACAACCAAAGCAAACCGCTTCAAAACGTTAGTGCTAATCTTTGGGAGCAGGAGCTTCGGCAACGACCCGAAACCCACCATGGGACATCCCTGTATCAGGAGTGACTTTCATTCTTCTAGAAGGCCGGAATGCTCCACAATAAAGGTCAGTGCAAAGAAAAGATCCGCTGCGTTGCACGCGCTTCCATTGACCGGGCTCATTCGGATCATAACTTTCATTAGGCCCCTGTGGGTTTGACACTGGGCTTTTCCGGTAATAGTTGGGCATATACCAATCCGAACACCACTCCCAAACATTCCCCGCCATATCAAATAATCCATATCCATTGGGAGGAAATTTACCAACTGGAGCAGTCGTATAATATCCGTCTTTTTTGGTGTTTTCACGTGGAAATCTTCCCTGCCATATATTTGCCATAACTTGGCCTTCTGGCTCCTGCTCATCTCCCCAAATATATTCCTTTCCTTCCAAACCTCCTCGCGCGGCATATTCCCACTCAGCCTCAGTAGGCAAACGATGCTTGATGCCTGTCTTACGGGTTAACCAATTGCAGTATTCACGTGCATCATACCAGGCAATGTGAACCACCGGATGATTGGATTTTTTTTCTATCCCCTCTTTATTAGGACCTTCAGGGAAACGCCAACAGGCACCATCCACGTACCCCCACCAAGCCATAAAAGCATTATGATGCTTTAAACGCTCTACTGGGATATCTTCGTCTGGAGGCGTAAAGACAACAGAACCAGTTCTAAGTTTCTCTGGAGGCACATTTGGAAAATCCTCTGGCCTGGGCTTCCGTTCAGCAATAGTTTTATAGCCGCTATCTTTGGCAAATTCCGCAAACTCTTCGTTTGTAACCTCGTATTTCCCAATCCAAAAGCCATCCAACTTAACCTTGTGAACTGGCTGCTCATCTTGGTTCTTTTCGGAGCCCATATCAAAAACGCCAGGGGGAATCCATGACATTGACATATGCTCCCCATTGAATTCCGTCTTTGAATTCGAATTGCTGTCTATCGGGATTTTAGGACCTGAACCATCTGCACCACCGTTAGGTTTACATCCCAAACAAACTAGTAGCAAAACGCACCCGATTTCCCATCTATTATTCATTATCTTTAAGTTGATCAACCTGCTCCAATTGATTTCCAAATACATCTAACTGTCTCCTTTGTTCCTTCTCCTTTCTGGTCTGATTCGCCCCCCATATCATCCACAGCACAGTAAACAAGACCCATAGAACACCAAACAAGCCTACAAAGAAAGGCCAACGATAGTAAGTTTGTGAGATTGTGTTCCCTTCAGAACCAGACATCCGTACTCGTACATACGAATGAAAATGAGAAAATGCAATTCGAATCTGATTGCGCCCTGAAACCAACTATGTTTTATCCACGCATGCTTCCACCCCCCCTTCTATCCGGAACGTTGTATCTGGTAGCCACTCCAATTGGAAACCTTGAGGATATTACACTGCGCGCAATACGAACCCTTCGAGAATGCAACTTAATTGCTGCCGAAGACACACGACGGACCAAACAACTGCTCAAGGCTCATAATATAAGTAATAAAATAGTAAGTTGCCACCAATTCAATGAGGCCAAACGCTCTCAAAAAATCTTGGACCTATTAGAAAATAAACAAACGATTGCTTTGGTCAGTGACGCAGGAACCCCTGGAATCAGTGATCCAGGAGAACGTATAATATCCATTGTAATCAAAGCCGGATACAGAGTAGAAAGTGTCCCGGGGGCGTGCGCCCTAACCACCGCCCTACCCGCCAGCGGATTACCAACCAAAGAAATCCATTTTGTGGGATTCCCTCCCCATAAAAGTGGCGGTCGAAAAAAGTTAATGGACTCCCTCACTTCCGTCCCAGGCACAATTTGCTTTTATGAGTCACCTCATAGGATTTGTAAGCTTCTAGGCGAATTACAATCACAGTGGCCAGAATCTGAAGTTGTGCTTGCAAGGGAATTAACAAAGAAATTTGAGCAATTCCTTCGCGGATCACCAAGAGAATTGTCTGAATACTACGAAGAACGGAAACCTAGGGGAGAATTTGTTGTCCTAGTGCATCGGCCTTGAACCAGAACCAACTTTATGTTTTTATCAAACGATGTCCAACACTCTATATGCATGTAACCTGCCCTTTAAGATTTCGGATGAAGAATTGAAATCACACTTTGCTACAGCGGGTAAAGTAATTGCTTTGGAGCATGTGCATGCTCGTGATTCAGGACGTTCCAACGGCTGCGGATTCATTGAAATGAAAGATTCGTCAGCCGCAAGGAACGCAGTCGCACGCCTTCATGGAAGTGAGCTCGATGGAAGAAAAATCAACGTAACTATAGCACGTCCTATCTAGAGAAATTTTCCCGGATTAAGAATACCTTTAGGATCCAGCGCCTGTTTCACTTTCTTATGAAGTTTACGAACTTCAAGTGAAGCCGCCAGAGACCACCAAGGCTTTCTTGCCAGACCAATTCCATGCTCACCGGTAATCACTCCACCAGACTTCACCACCCATCGGAATAATTCATCGACAGCTGCATTATTAAACTCGATTCGTTCCGAGGACGTATCCGAGACCATTACATTCACATGAATATTCCCATCACCTGCATGACCAAAACAAGCGACTGGCATATTGTACTTTTTCCGTAACCGACCCGTGAATTTCAACAATTCCAATAAGCTGCCCCTCGGAACAACTATGTCCTGATTAAGCTTGATCAAGCCGGTATCGCGGAGGGAGTAGGAAAACTCACGACGCAATTTCCAAAGTGATTCAACTGCTTGTTTTCCCATAGCTTGGTTAATGAAGCGTGGATTTAGCACAGCCAGTTTCTTTTTGATATCTCTTATTTCACCTCGCACACTTTTCTCTTGTCCATCTAGTTCAACAATTAGATGACCGCAACATCCTGACAAGCGATCACTTCCAGTCCTTTGTTTTGCAGCTTTTAAAGTAAACTCATCCGCAATCTCTAGGGCACTCGGCAAATAGCCAGACTTAAATATCATATCAATGCCCTTTGCCGCAGTATTGATTGAACCAAACCCAACAGACAAAGCAGCACGAAAAGGGGGCAATGGGAGCAACTTCAATGTGGCCTCGGTTACCACACACAGCAGACCTTCACTACCAGTAAAAAATCTAGCAAAATCAAAACCAGTTTTATTTTTATGCGTCCGGCTTCCGAGGCAAACAATTGCCCCATTAGCCAATACTACTTCCATACCAAGAACATAGTCTGATGTTACTCCATATTTAAGACAACGCGGACCACCGGCGTTAGTGGCAATATTACCACCAATACTACAATCAGCCCGACTAGCAGGATCAGGCGGATAATAGAGGCCCTTTGCTTCAGCAGCTCCTTGCAAGTCTGCGGTAATCACGCCAGGTTGGACAACTGCTACAAAATCTTTCCGGTTGATTTCTCGAATCCTACCCATACGGGCAAGAGATAGAGCTATACCTCCACGCGACGGAACACAACCTCCTACATAACCATAACCCGCCCCACGTGGCGTAACTGGGATACCATAGCGATGTGCAAACTTCAGAATGGAACTAACTGATTTAGTTGAGCGTGGTAAAGCAACCGCTTCGGGGAGTTTTGCCGTAAACCACTTATCCCCACTATGAGATTCCAATGTGGACTCGTCTAGTTTGAGCTCACCTGGAGCGAGGCTTCCTTGCAACTTTTTCCATAGCCTAACATTCGCCTTTTTCATGTGTGTCAATTATTTGACGTGCATCTACTTTCTGTGTGGATGGGACCTGCACCCGGATACCTCCCGTTGAAAGCGAGTATCCTTCCATACTCAAGGCAGCAGCCTCACCTTCAACAGTTGCATCAACCCCGGCAGCTTGTAGCTGCGAGCCTACGATTTGTGCCTGAACCGGATTGAAGCTGGTATAAACAGTAACCCGATCCATTGTCATTTAGGCCGGACGCTCCGTGGTGGGGCCACTACAGCATCCGGCTTAGGTTTATAAAAAATACCCCGCTTATTGAGGTTGCTCGCAAGATTGGATAAATGGACTACTGTACTATTCATGTTAGTCAGCATTGCATGAAACTGAACTCTCATTTCATCATTTTTTATCAGACTCCCAGCTAACCCTTTACCGGATTCAATCTCTTCCAAAATTGTTTTTGTGCTCCCAGTTATACCCCTAATGCTCTTGGTAGCGGAAGCCATGTTTTCTATAATGAATGTTATATTTGTACGATTATTAGCAAGAGTAGACTGTAGATCACCGGTCGTTTCCTCTAGTTTAATAGTAAACGCTCCAATTTTATCCACTGCTGTTTGAATAGTTGGCGCATTAGTGGCAATTATTTGCTCCAATCCGCTAGCCGAGTCACTAAGGCTTTCCGTGAAAGAACTAAAATTTGTTATACTTTGATTAATGGCTGGACCATTGGTGGCAAGCATTTGATCGATTGCACCAAACACGCGATTCGCCTTATAAGTTGCCTCACGGAATTGACCAATCGTAACCTTAAGATCAGCTACGGATCCTTCACTTAATAACCCCTTATCTAATTTTGTTATTAATGAATCAATTGACTCAGCAGCCCCCCCTATCTTAACCATCAAGCCATCAACTTTTTGGACGATTTGCTGCATGTCGAAGGGGTCTTCACAATCGTAAATTTCATCTGACTTTATGGGGTCGCCAAGCGTGGTGCTCGGTTGAACACCAATGTACTGATCACCCAAAAAACCGCTCGACTTGATGCGAAACACTGCACCATGGCAAACATAATTTCTATATTTGGGGTACAGTTTCACTTCTATATAAACTTTGCCTCCATCACCCTGTAAATCAATCTTGTCAACGTAGCCGATTTTAACTCCCGACATCATGACGGACGAATCGGGTATAATAGAACCTGCATTTTGGGCTCGAAGTTTTAATGAATAGGTTTTCCTCAGGCCAAACCCGGTTTCACTAAATTTAAGGCTCATCACTGCTGCCAGCCCTAACAACACGATGACGAACAACCCTACTTTCAACTCTAATCGACCGGTGCTCACTAGAAATTTACCTCCTTCAAATTCGCCTCACCTCGAATAAACTGCTTCACCAGAGCATCCTGCGAATTGAAAACTTCTCCGGCAGATGCGTCGAGATAAACTTGTCCTTCACGAAGATAAATTACCCGCTGTCCAAGGCGTCTGGCACACCGCATATCATGAGTAACAACAATGGAAGTAATTTGGTATTTATCTCGAACCCGCATCATCAGTTGATCAATACTATCAGAAACAATTGGATCCAATCCTGTAGTAGGCTCATCATATAGAATGATTTGAGGTCGATGAACAATCGCTCGAGCCAGCCCCACACGTTTCTGCATACCGCCAGAAAGCTCCGAAGGCATCTTTAGGTTTGTTCCTGCCAATTCGACTAAGTTCAGCACCTCATCAACACGTCGATTAATCTCTGACTCGTCAGAACACCCTGTTCGCCTCAAAGGAAACGCTATATTTTCAGCTACATTTAGTGAATCAAACAGAGCCGCACCTTGGAACAACATCCCAAATTTTTGGCGAACCAATAATAGTTCTCGCTCACTCATCCCCACCAAATTCTGACCGCCCACTTTCACTATCCCTGAATCCGGTGACATCAATCCTATCAAGTGCTTGATAAGGACACTTTTGCCGGTACCGCTTCTTCCAATTATGGCAATACTTTCACCTTCATCAACCTCAAACCCAATCTGATCGAGCACCAAATGTGACCCAAAACTCTTAGAAAGATTTTCAACCTCGATCATTAAAAAGATTTCAGGATTGGGCGCAACAAGAGCGTCAGGAAAAAGTTCGAAACAAGTATTGAAATACACGATTGGACAACGGCTTCATTAGTTGCCTTGCCTACCCCTTCGGCCCCCTTGTCACAATTAAGACCACGGTAGCATGAAATCAAAGAGATAAGTGCCCCGAAAACAAGAGCCTTTATTAGCCCCATCAAAACATCTCCAGTATCAGTGTAATAATACATATGCTTGAGCGATGAAGCTTGGTCCACTCCAAGAACACTTCCCAAAAGCACATAAGCAGCAAAAATACCCACAACCCATGCGAGAATGGTCAAAAGCGGCATTGCCAATACAGTCGCAATGAATCGTGGGACCACAAGATAGTCAATTGGGTGAGTCGACATGGTTCTCATGGCATCGATTTGTTCAGTAACACGCATAGTACCCAATTCCGCAGTTATGCCCGCTCCTACTCTCCCTGCGACCATCAGCCCTGCCAAGACCGGACCTAAATCACCCGTCATCGCGATACCGACAACTGAAAGCGCTGCAGAGTCCATTTTCACTTTATGAAGCTGATAAAGCGTTTGCGCGCAAAAAACCATACCAGTAGAGGCCCCGGTGGTTAACACGACAAATACAGATCGAACGCCAATGAAATTTATTTGTTTGAGAAGCTCAGCCCAATCAATCCGAGTAGTGTAAAGAGATCTTACAACCTCGCACGCCAAAAGCGCAACGCGGCCCACACCTATCGAAAACTTCTTGACCACCCCCTCTGCGGCTTTCATGCCACCTCCAAATTCCCACTAATTTTATGTAACTATTAAATAAATCAGTCTCCTGCCACAGCTTTTTCCGCGGCTGATTTCTGTGAAAACACTAATTTCTCCTTGCCTGCAGTAACATTAATAGGACTCCCTTCGATAAGCTTACCTCTTAAAATCTCCTCAGCCAAGGGATCCTCCATAAAACGTTCTACAGCCCGCCTCATGGGGCGCGCCCCATACTCTGGATCATGGCCCTTCTCTACCAGAAAATCCAAAGCAGCTTTATCAAGCAGAAGATCTATATTTTTCTTCTCTAAGCGATCAACGACTTTCTCAACTTCCAGATTCAGGATTTTCATCAAAGCCTCTTTATCCAAGGAATGGAAAACAATTACATCGTCAAGGCGGTTCAAAAATTCCGGTCTGAATACCTTTTTGGCATCGTCCATGATCAGCTCCTTCATTTTCTCGTAATCCACCTCATCACCTGAGTTGTTAAAACCTATAGATTTGCTCTTTTTAGCACTATCTGAACCAACATTGGAAGTAAGTAGAATAATAGTATTTCGGAAATCTACTGTCCGGCCCTGACTGTCAGTCAGCTTTCCTTCCTCAAGAATTTGAAGAAGCATATTTGAAACATCTGGATGTGCCTTTTCAATTTCATCAAACAACACAACTGAATAAGGACGACGCCTTACCTGCTCGGTCAACTGCCCTCCTTCTTCAAATCCTACATAACCAGGGGGAGAACCGACCAACCGAGAACTCGCAAATTTTTCCATATATTCGCTCATGTCTATTTGTATTAACGCCTTAGCGTCCCCAAACAGTTCTTGCGCTATGGTTTTAGCCAACAGAGTTTTCCCGACCCCCGTGGGCCCAAGTAAAGCAAATGCTCCAATAGGCCGGATGGGATCTTTTAAATCAGCTCGAGATCTTCTCAAGGCTTTACTTAACGCAGCAACCGCATCTCCTTGGCCAATAACTGTTTTCTCCAGAGTCTTCTCCATACCAAGAAGCTTCTTGATCTCATCTTTTTCCATTCTCTGCAGGGGTATACCTGTCCATTTTGACACTACCTGCATTATATCTTCATCAGTTATAACGACGCGATTATCTGCACAGGCCTTTTTCCACTCTTCCATGGAGTTTTCAAGGGTCTCTTTTGCCTGTTTTTCTTCATCACGCATTGCAGCAGCACGCTCAAAATCCTGCTCCTTAATTGCCTGCTCTTTCTTCTCTTTGATTTGCTCAATCTTTACCTCCAACTCTTTGAGTTCTGGAGGGCGCGTCATAGTCTTAATGCGTGCTCTCGAACCCGCCTCATCCATTACATCAATAGCCTTATCCGGAAGATATCGAGCTGTGATATATCGGTCGGACAACTTCACCGAGGCCTCCACTGCTGCATCGTTTATCTCTGCATTATGGTGGTCCTCATATTTCCCCCGCAAACCCTTTAGAATTTCCACCGCTTCCTCAATGGACGGAGCCTCTACTTTCACAGTTTGAAACCGGCGCTCCAAAGCGGCATCCTTTTCAATATACTTGCGGTATTCGTTGATCGTGGTAGCGCCCACGCACTGCAATTCAGCACGACTAAGCGCAGGCTTAATTATATTACTGGCATCCATGGTGCCTTCTGCGGAACCAGCCCCAACTATAGTGTGCAATTCATCAATGAATAAAATGACATTTTTGGCACGCCGGATTTCATCCATTACCGCCTTGATTCGCTCTTCAAATTGGCCCCGATATTTTGTACCCGCCACCATAAGGGCTAAGTCTAAAGTAACTACCCTCCTGTCACGTAATAACTCCGGGACGTTGCCTTCAACAATTTCTTGAGCTAATCCCTCAACAATCGCTGTCTTCCCCACACCTGCCTCACCTAACAATACGGGGTTATTCTTCGTACGGCGGCAAAGGATTTGAATAACTCGCTCTATCTCCTCTGCACGACCAATAACCGGATCCATTTCACCCTTTCTGGCTATTTCGGTCAAATCTCGTCCAAAAGCACGCAAAGCTGGCGTCTTGTTCCCTTTTTTGCCACCCGCTTTAATCTGCCCGGCCTCTTCACCTTCCTCTTCATCTTCTGGATCCTCCTCACCCACGGCAAAATTAGGATCCAATTCCTTAAGTATTTCCTGTCTGGTTTGTTCAATATCAATATCCAGATTCTTTAGAACTCGAGCAGCCACTCCATCGCCCTCACGGAGCAACCCAAGTAAAATGTGCTCGGTCCCGACATAAGTGTGTTGAAGTTGCTTAGCTTCCTTAGAGGCAAGATTTAAGACCTTTTTAACGCGTGGTGTATACGGAATATTCCCAACCTGTTTTTGATCCGGACCAGTCCCAACCTGCTTTTCCACCTCTAAACGAACTGTTTCTAGATCCAGTCCCATTTTTTGAAGGACGTTTACTGCCACACCCTGCCCCAATTTAATTAAACCCAATAGAAGATGCTCAGTTCCCACAAAATTGTGGTTAAACCGATCTGCTTCCTTTCGCGCGAGTGCCAGCACCTGCTGTGCCCTCGGAGTAAAATTACTCATGCCTTCGTCACTCATTTATTAAAAAAATCTAATGGTTTCCCCCTAATACGTCCAGCAATCTGAGTGCCAACTTATGCCCATAAATTGATGTTTTAGAGTGTTTTTAAGTTAAATTGAGACAAATTGAAGAACAAAAAAGAAGCTATTGAGGCAACTGTACACCACTCATACCACTTAGCTTCTGCCTCAGTAAGTCAGCACGATGCACATCCCGCTCTTCACCGGTCAGTTTTTTTCCAATCTTCTGTTGAAGGTGCGCTGGCTGTGTCACCAAAAAAAGTTCATCTATCAAAGATACATCCACATCCTTAACCATACCCAGTTTCACTCCTAGTCGAATCAAAGATAACTGGTTCATGGATTCCTTTGAGCTGACAATGTGAGCATTGGCCAAAATACCGAAGGCACGACCAACATGGTTCAATAATTCTTTAGCATTGGACTGTTGCAGGACGGATCTAGCATTCCCCTCATGCTCTATAATCTGAAGCACCACCTTGTGTATACGTTCTATGATATCCGTCTCGCTTTCGCCTAAAGTCATTTGATTGGAAACCTGAAAAATATGCCCCAAAGCTTCAGTCCCTTCCCCATACAAACCACGAACCG
>CAJWKQ010000032.1 GCA_913041895.1 uncultured Verrucomicrobiales bacterium | reverse complement strand
GGTTTATAATCCGGATCGTTTTCCCGAGTAATGGGTTTATTTCCACGAGTCAGCGAATTAGGATCCCAAAGACTTGAGGCTCCATTAATGATACCATAGTAACGATCAAATCCTCGTTGTAATGGCCAGTTAAATTTATCGGTATCATTCGATGGATTAACATGACTGGTAACATGCCACTTGCCTATGCAATAAGTTGAATACCCCGCGGGCTTCAATGCCTCAGCAATGGTAACACAGTTGCGGTTCAATTCGCCGCGGTAGCCATCCTGCCCCCGGTCGTTCATCATGTGACCGATGCCTGCCTGATGGGGGTATAAGCCAGTGAGAAGCGATGCACGTGTAGGGCAGCAGCGGGCGGTATTATAAAATTGGGTAAAACGCAATCCATTAGCCGCCAAGGCATCAAGGGTCGGGGTATCAATTTCCCCACCATAGCAACCAATATCCGAATACCCCATGTCATCAGACATAATAATCACAATATTGGGACGCGAAGCATCCTTAGCAAAAGCAGGAGTAACCAGCAGAATAAAAAGGCGAACAAGATGTTTCATTTGGAAGTGCTCAAAGCATCATGGATTCGGCGGTTATAGGCAAGATTTTGAGTTTGTTTGACGTTGACCATACCAAACCAAAACGTGAATCTCAGGGCCTATCCATGAAAGCGAAAAAGGTATTACTCTGCATATTGGGCCTCGGACTAGCATTCTCAGCAGCAGCAGAGGCAAAAGTACTCAAAGTTGGCACCAAGCCAGAAAGCGTGTGTCGCGGCTTCGACGGGAAACTATACGTCACTATAATCAATGGTGATGAGCCGGGAGATGGCGGCATCAACATAATCGATGGCGACAAGGTCAAAGAATTCTGCCGCGGGATGAATTCCCCAAAGGGGATGGCTTATGTTGGCGGCTTCCTAATCACGGCCGATGAAACGACCATTTGGAAGGTCAATAAAAAGGGTAATGCTACCAAACTTGCTGAAGCTAAAGACTTTCCGAATAAGATTGAGTTTCTCAATGACGTTGCCGCAAGTCGCGATAAAAAAAGTGTGTACGTTACTGAGATGAGCCAACCTGGCTGGATGTTTGATCCGGATGGTGAACGCAAACTCTGGCCTGTGGACAGTCCAAAAGCCAAATCGCCCATGACTGGCTGTGTCTATAAGGTGTCACTCGAAGGCAAGGCAACACTCGCCGTACCCGCCGGCAACAAGGCGATGCTAGGCCCCAATGGGGTAACGGTAACCGGTAAAAAAGATACTGAAATATTGGTTATGGGAGATTTCTTTACTGGAAACATTGTTCAATACGACGGGGAAAAATTCAAAGTACTGGCCAAAGGCATGCGTGGTGCTGACGCGGTGGAATTTGGCAAAGGTGCCATCTATGTTTCCAGTTGGCCACTTGGTAAAGTCTGGAAGTACGACAGGAAAACCAAGAAGACAACTGTGCTGTCCGATAAGTTTACCACGGCAGCCGATTTCTTTTATGACAGGAAGGGCAAACAACTGATTGTACCTGATATGCTTGAAGGCACACTTACCTTTCTACCGTTGGAATAAATATTCATGTCAGAAAAACTGCGCATCGCGGTCATTGGCATCGATCATCCTCATGGGATGGGCTGGCGTGAATCATTGAAACATGTTTCCAATGAACTGGAAATAACCACATTTGTTCCCGCCTTTGACGGAACGACAACAAGCCTAGAGGAACGCCATGCCGCACTCCCCCGTTTTGAAACCGTACCTGAACTGATTAGCTCAAGCGGCAACTTATTTGATGGAGCGCTGGTGTGCCTACCCAATGATGAGGGACCAGATGCGGTTATCGCTCTAGCCAATGCTGGAAAACATATCCTGCTGGAAAAACCTGGGGCAGCTAATGCAGCAGACGCCCAACGGATGGCTGAAGCAGTCCGCGCCAACAAAGTAGCCTTCCAGAATGGTTTTATTTGGCGTTATGACGAACTGGCCAACCGCCTCCGTGAAATGGTGACTGATGGCCGTTTCGGGAAAATTGTAAGCGTGGAAATGACATGGGCCACTAGCAATATCGATCGACGCGGACCTGATCATTATCTATTTGATATAAAACAAAGTGGAGGCGGCTTCTTCAACTGGCTTGCTTGTCATCATCTTGACTTACTTACCTATGTCACTGGCGAATCAGTAACCACAATCAGCGCAAGAGTAGGAAATTACGGTAAAACTATTTCTGCTGTTGAGGACGGCGGTAGTGCCATTATGGATCTTTCTGGAGGAGGACTGGCGACTTTTACAGGAGGCTATTGGCATCCGCGTTGGATGAATGATATTCGGTGGACAATCCGAGGTACTGAGCGCTGGGCGCATTGGGATCCAGGCCGACCAAACACCGGTGGTGTACTGGAAATTCATGGGCCTCAACCGCAATTCATGGCCATGGAAGAAACTTTCGAGCTTCCACCTGATGAAACTACGGGATACGGAGGCAAAGCCATGGTGTCTCTTTTAGAGGACTGGATTCGTGCCATCCGCGAAGGAGCCGATTGCCGCAATACCCCAGAGAGCACCATTACAGTATTAAAGACAATCGACTCAATCTATGAGTCCTCCAAAAACGGACGGCAGGTTGAGTGTTAATTCACCTGTTTTTTCAGCCCAGAACGGATCACATCATGATGCCGGGACATATAGTAAAAACTCTGCTTACTGCTGCGTTCTCCCAGGCAAAATTGAAATTCAATACGGTAGCCTCCCTTTGGCCAGCTTGGACCCTCCAAGGCAAGTGCATTAACAATGGTGCTGATACTTTGCCCGGGCTTGAGCACAACCGGTTCACTTGGTCGTAATAATCCTACAGAACCCGGCACCGCAAAGGATTTGCCTTGGCATAAAACAACCAAACTCTCCTTCCATAGGATGCGTTTACCCTGACGCCTTAGTGCTTCAATAGTCAGCGGCTTATCGGTTGGATTGGTTACAGTAATCTTATATTCCCCGTCACCATCAGGATTAGTCCATTTGATTTCCTTGGCAGGAGGCACTTTTTCAACGGAAAAAGCGGTGCCACTACCAACTAACAAAGCCGGCCTTCCAGTTGCACTACAAAAGTGCTTAGCATCAACTTTTTGAGCCTCAGGCCAAGCCCTATCCTTATGCATTTGCCATGGAGAAACAATTTTTCCACTCGAACTCTTCCAACCAAGAGGCAGTTCACAAGCAAGCCGGATAGAACGAAGTTTTTTATCATCAGCTTCTTCTAATGCCTCAATGCGAAGGCCTCCACGTACATTTGAAAGAGCAACAACGATTTTACCCTCTGGATAAGCCGGCTTTTGCTGCTGCCTAGCCGAGTGGTTTGCGGTCAGTTCGCTTCCCGCCTTCAGATCACCTCTTAAAACACTTTCAATCTTCATCGTCAGTGCATGGTTAAAGATTGGAGGAAATGACCTGGCTGTTGGCCCTTGTTTGATATTAGTAATGGTGGCCATGGCAACAATCTGCTTTTCACCCCAACTAATTGGTTGCGGTTTTACGGGCTGGCCGGGAATCCGCCCGGGCAATCGGCCTGGCAAAGGTCTTACACCCGGAGCCGGACGAGGAACAGCAGCCAAAACCGTGAAGGACAGAGAAACAGCCAAAGCTAATTGAAACAGATATTTTGTTCTCATAAGATTTTTTTACTCTTTTTATCAGACTGTTTTGAATGGTCAACCCTCCCTAATGTCATTTTATGGGTTTTATATCGAAAATTAAAAGCCTTTGCTCGCATGAGTTGGGTGAATATCCTCCTTCTCGATGAAGGCTCTTTTGCTAGAGGAATATAAAAAACTCACATTAACAGACATGCCAAAACCGGAATTTGGCTCGCGTGAGGTGTTGGTCCAGATCAAGGCATGCGGTATTTGCGGCAGTGATATTCACGGTTTTGATGGATCCAGTGGTCGTCGAGTTCCTCCATTAATCATGGGACATGAGGCTTCGGGGATTGTGGCAGAAACTGGACCACAAGTAACCACAGCCAAGAAAGGAGACCGAATTACTTTTGATTCAATGGTCTCATGTGGCAATTGCTATTTTTGCGAGCGAAATCAAATGAACTTGTGTGAAAACAGGAGAGTATTGGGTGTCTCCTGTGAAGATTATTGGCAACATGGCTGTTTTGCGGAGTACGCCGTAGTACCAGAGCATATCATTTACCAGATACCCGATAACCTTTCATTTGAACATGCTGCGATGATTGAGCCGGTATCTGTAGCGGTGCATGCGGTAAAACGCACACCGATCGCAAAAGGCAACACCGCAGCAGTTATAGGATCAGGAATGATTGGCCTACTGGTAATTCAGGCGTTAAAGGCTGCCGGCTGCTCTAAAATTATTGCTGTGGATTTAGCAGAGGAAAAACTCAACCTAGCAAAGGAATTAGGCGCGACTTTGGGCATCAATCCCGAAACTAGTGATGCGCTACAGATCATCCACGAAGAAACTGAGGGGCATGGTGCGGATGTAACAATGGAGGTAGTCGGTGCCACTGCCACGGTAAACACGGCAATCGAAGCTACACGCAAGGGAGGCTCGGTAACGCTTGTAGGCAATCTTGCCCCCGAAGTGGACTTCCCCTTGCAATCAGTAGTTACTCGAGAATTAAGTATCTACGGCTCATGTGCCTCCAATGGAGAATACACTGAGTGCATCGATCTTCTAGCTGGTGACATTATTAAGGTGGCCCCCCTAATTAGCGCCAAGGCTTCCCTCGAGGAAGGAGCTGATTGGTTCGACCGGTTATACAAGGCTGAGGCAGGTCTGATGAAAGTTATCATCGAACCAAACAGTTAAAACTGCCAGCCAAAATCCGTGTCTACAGGCCAAGGCAAACGGCTTTAGTCTCTGTATACAAATCAAGAACCTCGTGGCCCATTTCACGGCCCCATCCACTTTGTTTGTAGCCTCCAAAAGGAAGAGCTGCATCAAAGATATTGTAGCAATTAATCCAGACCGTTCCGGCCCGTAAACGAGCCGCAGTACGGTGAGCCTTACTGATATCATTTGTCCAGATGCCTGCAGCCAACCCATAGGTGCTGTCGTTACTTCGGGCCACAATTTCCTCTATATCATCAAAAGGATCAGCCACCACCACCGGACCGAATATTTCTTCACGCACAATACTCATGTCATCACTCGCATTCTTAATGACCGTTGGGGAAACGAAGTAGCCCTGATCTCCTCGTCGCGTCCCCCCGGTTAGGCAGGTCGCTCCCGCTTCCTGACCGGCACTCATGTATCCAGTCACACGGTTGAGCTGTTCATCTGAAACCAAAGGCCCCATCTCTGTATCAGCCGCAAGCCCCGGACCAAGCTTAATGGACTCAGCAGCGGCTGATACACCGGCAATCACATCATCGAAAATATCCTTTTCCACATAGAGACGTGAACCAGCACAACAACACTGACCATGATTAAAGAATATTGCACTGGCTGCCCCAGCAATCGTTGCTTCCAAATCATCAGTATCCTTAAAAATAATATTGGGTGATTTGCCTCCCAATTCCAGTGTCACTTTCTTCAAATTGCCCGAAGCAGCATTTACTATCATCTTACCTACCTCGGTCGAACCAGTGAAAGCCACCTTGTCCACATCATCATGTGCTGCTAAAGCAGCCCCGGCAGTTTCCCCCATGCCGGTAACGATGTTTACGACTCCATCAGGCACTCCTGCCTCTTGAATAATTTCACCGAGACGCAACGCGGTTAGTGGAGTTTGTTCTGCTGGCTTCAAAACAACGCAATTACCCGTTGCAAGAACGGGCCCCAACTTCCATGCAGCCATCAACAACGGAAAATTCCAGGGAATAATCTGCCCTACCACCCCCACCGGCTCACGCATGGTAAAGGCATGAAACTTTGCACCCGGCGCATAAGGAACAGAAATTGGGATAGTATTTCCCTCTATTTTGGTAACCCAACCGGCCATGTAATGAAAAAGATCAGCCGAAAGAGGGACGTCAGCAACTTTAGCCACTCCCATGGGCTTACCATTGTCCAAACTTTCGAGCTCTGCCAACTCATCCAGATTTTCCAGAATGAGATCCCCGATCTTCCATATAAGTTTTCCCCGTTCACTTGGAGTCATGGTGTTCCATGCATGGTTGGGATCATCAAATACTTTGCGAGCCGCTGCTACAGCCTGATTGATATCTTCGGCATCTCCTTCTGCTACTTGTGCAATCTCATCTCCATTTGCGGGATTATACACGGCAAATGTTTTGCCAGAAGAAGAGTCCTGCCATTTTCCATTTATCAAAATTTGGCGTTGCGATTGAAGAAATCCCTTCACACGTGAGGAGGGTTCAATCACAGGGATATCGAGAGGAGCTGTAGCAACCATGAGAATCCTTTTAGTTTGGGTTAAGCTGAAACCCTACCCCTATCCCTCAGAAGCGCAAGCCTCTCATTTGACGAAAAGCTACCTCCTAAATTATTTGCCTGATAGGTTCAGCCCCCTCAACACCTACCAGTCGTTGATCGAGGCCACGATAAAAATAGGTGAGTTTATTCGGATCAAAACCAAGCTGAGTAAGAATCGTTGAATGAAGATTCTTAACGTGGAATCGGTTCTCCACGGCTTTACTACCAATTTCATCAGTTTGCCCAACACTCTGACCACCTTTGATTCCGCCACCGGCCATCCACATGGTAAATCCATAGCTATTGTGGTCACGACCAGTCCCTTTTGCATATTCCGCTGTAGGCTGACGTCCGAACTCACCGCCCCACACAATCAACGTTTCATCGAGCAGGCCTCGCTGTTCAAGATCCCTGAGAAGACCGGCAATGGGCTTATCAGTATTTCCAGCATGATAATTATGATTCTTCTCTAAATCTCCATGAGCGTCCCAATTGGCATCATTATGATTACCTCCACTGTATATCTGGATAAAGCGCACACCGCGTTCCACAAGGCGCCGGGCAAGGAGGCACTTTTTACCAAAGTCATCGGTACGCTTCTCACCGATACCATACATCGCTTTCACGTGCGCCTTTTCCTGATCAAAATCCACCGCCTCAGGTGCGCTCATTTGCATCTTATAGGCAAGCTCGTAGCTGGCGATACGCGCTGCTAGGTTTGAATTGTCAGTACGATCACTTAAATGTCGGCTATTATACTTATTAAGCGAATCAAGCATAGCACGTTGCTCCTCGCGCTTCATTCCACGAGCATTCTTTAGATCAAGAATCGGAGTGCCGCTTGCATTCACCGTAACTCCCTGATAAGCAGCCGGCATGTAACCACTAGTCCAGTTCTTTGCCCCGCTGATTGGGCCTCCTGTAGGATCCAGCATCACAACATAACCTGGTAAATTCTCATTCTCGGTACCCAAACCATAATTAACCCAAGAACCAAGTGAGGGGCGGCCACTGAGAACATGTCCAGAATTCATCATTAGCATCGCCGAACCGTGAATAGGAGAATCAGCCGTCATGGAGTGGAGAAAAGCAATCTTATCAGCCTGTTGCCCTAAGTGCGGAAAAAGGTCGGAAATGTGCTTACCACATTGACCGTATTGCTTAAATTGCCACTTAGGACCAACCACTCTTCCTCCATTCTTTTTCCCTCCCCGACCAAAGGTTTTCACCTCAATGGTTTTCCCATCCAATGGGTACATCTTAGGTTTGTAATCGAAGGTATCCACCTGACTTGGGCCTCCATACATGAAGAGAAATATAACATGCTTTGCCTTGGCAGGAAGCGGCGGATTTTTGGCCGCCAAAGGATTTGCCCAAGGGGTTTTGCCGTCGGCAGCAACCGCTTGATTAGACAGGAATCCATCCTTTGCCATCATTCCCGTTAACGCCAAAGAGGTGAACCCACCTCCCACCTGATGCAAAAATTCACGCCGGGAAGTTTGCCCACAAAATGTGTTAGCCGGTTTTTCAATATTTGCCATAAGCCTTTTTCAGTATAGAGATTTTGTTTGTTTAGTCCAGAAAGACGAATTCATTGAGATTAAGCACCAAAAGGCAGAACCTTTGCAGTGCCTGCTTTTCGTCAACGCCATTATCTTTAAACTTATTGATGAGCATGACCCCTTCATTGATGTCCTGCTTAGTCGCAGGTCGACTAGTGGCCAGCTCAATAGCAAGGCCCACCTGTTCTGAAACACCCTCAGCCTCTTCCTGAAGTCTCTTCGACAGCTCTTCAGCCGAATCATTCAGGAACTTACTATTCATCATGGTTAGCGTTTGAGTAGGGACGGTGGTCACAAAGCGCACATCGCAGGTATTATCTGTATCAGCCCAATCGAATGAAGCCAAAAAGGGTTCATGCAAGGAACGCTTCACAAATATATATACACTACGACGCGCTGCATCTTCCTTGGAACTTCTTCCCCAAGCACCTCCCGGGCGTGAAGCGGTCTTTGCCACCTCGGCCGGAATTTCAGTATAAATACTTGGCCCAGCCATCTTCAGATTCAATTGACCTGTAAGATTAAGAATGGAGTCACGAATTTCCTCAGCAGCCAAACGACGCATGTCAAACCTCCAAAAGAGATCATTATTCGGGTCAGCAGCAATACCTGCCTTATTCCCTGTAGAAGACATCTGATACGTCCGACTCATCATGATGAGCTTGTGCATTCTTTTTAAGGTCCAACCACCTTCAATCATCTCAGCTGCTAGCCAATTAAGCAGCTCCGGATGTGTAGGCATTTCACCAAGGTAGCCAAAATTGTTTGAACTACGAACAATGCCTCTACCGAAGTGATGCTGCCACAGTCGATTGGCCATCACCTTGGCGGTCATTGGATTATCCTGACTCGCAATCCACTCAGCGAGCACACGTCGTTTACCAGAAGTCTTACCAGTATCATAATCACCAGGCACCTTAACCTCAGGCGCACTTAAAATCTGAGGGAATGAAGGATCAACTTCTTCACCCTGGAGCTGAGGATTACCTCGAGCCAACACCCACGTCTTTTGGCGACCTCGCTCGGCAACAGCCATGGCGAACTCTTCTTTAACTTCAATCTTTTGCTGTTCGAGAGTGGCAAGTTGCTGCTGCAAATGGTTATACTCAGACAACCTAGCTTCACCTAAGATTGCCTTACCATGAAGTCGAGCCAGAACAGGCACAGGAGTTATGTTGTAATCAACTAGCAATCCGGCATCGATATACTGACCTCCAGCAGTTTGCCTGCAATGGATGGCTATGGTATTGCGGCCGGTTTGCAAAACATCAAGCGATGCCTCCGTGATATCCACATCAACATATCTTCCAATATGCCCGGTAAAAGTTTTGATCTGTTTTCCGTTTAGATAAACCTCAGCACTCTCATCATGGTGAATCCTTAAGGTCAGTTTGCCTGGGATTTCAACCAAACGAAAATCTTTACGCAGCCATATGTCGCTAGTTTTCCACTCCGTACGAACATGACTGCCAGGAGTTCCTTTTGCACCAAAGCCTGACCAATCCTTTTTCCATTCACGGTCATCATATGCAATTTCAAACCAGTTATCAGCTGGCTTTGTCGTTGTGTACTCCCAAATTTGACCTTTGCCTCGAGAGGCATCTGGAAGGGCGTATGGATTATTCAGTTTCTTTTGATCCTTTCCCTCTGCCTTTTCACGAATAGTAGGGTTTTTCTTTGCGAACCCATCAATCAATGCTTCCTCAATTGGAGTAAGCTTAGCCTGAACTGAAGCGATAACCTTCTGTTGTTCGACTCGTTTTTGCTCCATTTGAGCTTTTGATTTGGGATCTGTAACAGGAACGTGATTGGTCTTACCTTTTCCATGTGGGGAAATATCACTGAAGAATGACAGCAGCGAATAGTAGTCCTTCTGCGGGATGGGATCGATTTTATGATCATGACAACGCGCACAACCAACGGTCATTCCCAAGAATGTCTCGCTGGCAGTACGGAGTATGTCGTCGAGGTAATCATAACGCGCCAGGGGTCGATCCGCGGGCTCATCATCCCAAATGCCGAGACGATAAAACCCAGTAGCTGTAATGGAGTCACCGGTCCTGTCAGGGAGCTCATCACCTGCCAACTGTTCCATAATGAAACGATTATAAGGCTTATCCTCATTGAAAGCTTTAATGACATAATCACGGTATTTCCAAATTAAATCCTTGCGGCTATCGCGCTCATAACCGTTGGTCTCGGCATACCGCATCAAATCAAGCCAATGCCTGCCCCACTTCTCTCCGTATTGAGGTCGCGCCAAAAGATTATCAATTACCTTTTCGAAAGCATTTGGAGATTTATCATTTACAAAGGCATTTACCTCAACGGGTGTAGGCGGCAAGCCAATTAACCCATAGTGGGCACGACGAATAAGCTGACGCCTTTCAGCAGGATCATTCGGAGTAAGCTTATTTTTGGCCAGTCGATCATAAACAAAAGCATCGATAGCATTAGCATTCCAATTTCTATCAGACACCTTGGGTACAGCTGGTCGACTGATGGGCTGATAGGCCCAATAGGCGCGGGTGCGTTCGTTAATTTGTGTGTTGGGAAGGACTTTCTCGGCTTCGCCTGCAATCTCATGTTTGGGATTAAAAGGAGCTCCCATTTTAACCCACTGAGTGAGGATATCGATTTGCTCCTGGGGAAGCTTTTCCTTGGGCGGCATTTCATGATCACCATCCTTGTAGGAGATCATCTCCAAAAGAAGGCTCTTATCGGGTTCCTTGAGATTGATAGCAGGTCCAATGTCCCCTCCCTCTAGAAGCCCCTTGCGGCTAGTTATGCGAAAATGGCCCTTAAGTTTCTTTTCCTCACCGTGGCACTTGAAACAGTTCTGTTTAAGGACAGCCAAAACCTTCTGGTCAAAAAACGTGATCTTCGCTGCATCCGAAAACTCCTGTGCCAGTAGCACCACCGGCAACATCAGCACCCCAACTAAAACGTGCTTCCCCATGTAGTTCAGTACTTTCATATGCTGTCGGTGCCAGAGTATAGCAAACCTTCAAATACGTCTTGCATTCTTTTGGCCAATTTTATTATTAAAGCGACACGGTGATTTTGTGCCAGTCAACGCAATATTGGACGTGTTAAGTACAAAAGAAGTTCAAAAAAGAAGAAGGAATCTGGTTCGGGCAATCAATTCCTCAAGTCCGGTTTATGAGCTATTCGACTGCATTGAGAACGTGTCCTTCTTTGCCAAGGATAGTGAAGGTGTTTTACTAGCGGCCAACCAGTATCTTGTAGAGCTATATGAGTTTGAGAGCGAGTCCGAACTGATCGGGCATACCGATTTCGACTTGTTACCCCGCCGACTCGCAGAAAAATTTCGACGCGATGATCTGGAAGTCATGGAATCCAGAACGCCCGCGACTCGGATAGTGGAAATCTTTTTGAACCGCCAAGGAATCCCCTCATGGTTTCTTACCTCCAAATATCCAATCGTGAATACCAACCAAGAAGCAATTGGCGTGATGGGCATCATCCAGGACTATGAACAACAGAGGCGGTTGTTTTCCGGCGAGTCGGGCATGACTCTGGCAATGAACTATCTACATGCCCACTTTCGAGACAAATTATCCATCCGTAATTTGGCAGACATGGCCAAACTCTCACTTCGTCAATTCGAAAGGCGCTTTCTCGATAATTTTAACATTACACCACAACAATATCTTATCAAATTGCGAATTCAGGAATCCTGCGACCTGTTGATACAACCCGATATGACGGTCGGCAAAATCGCAATCGACCTTGGATTCTACGACCAGAGCTCTTTTACCGTACAATTCAAAAAGAACATGGGCCTTACTCCATTACAGTACCGTAAACAGTACCGGTAAAGGCGAAACTCATCACTAATCCAAATTCAGAAACTTCACGCAAACAGGCATTGGAACTTCAATCTTGTGCCCCGTCGACTTCAACTGCCCAGTATCCTGATTAATCCAAAAGGTAAAGATATCGCCGCTGGATTGATTAGCAGCAATTAAGAATTTACCAGTGGGATCAATTCCAAAATTACGCGGCGTCTTCCCTAATGTAGATTGGTGCTGCACGGCACTCAGCTTACCGGTCTTTTGATCGATACTGAAAACCGCAATTGTGTTATGTCCGCGATTGGATCCATACAAAAACTTTCCACTAGGATGCACCTGCACTTCAGCTGTTGACATTCCTTTTCCTCGCTCAACAGGCAAAGTTGTAATGGTTTGGATTTCTTCCAATTTACCTTTCGTCTCATCCCATGAAAAGGCGGTGACGGTGAGCGTGATTTCATTGATCACATAAGCGAACATTCCATTCGGATGAAAAGCAAAATGACGAGGACCCGATCCAGGAGCCACCTTTGCAAACCCTGCTGGGGTCATTTTACCACCTTTTGGATCGAAACCGTAAACCAATACCTTATCCAAACCAAGATCAGCGGCTACAGCAAATTTGTTGCCTGGTGAAACATTTATGGAATGACCATGAGGGGCAGCCTGTCGCGGCTTCAACAAGCTCGAACCTGTATGCTGGATAAATGAGGAAGCCTGGCGCAATCGCCCTTTTCTTGAAACGGGCAAACTAACAACACTGCCACCGGTGTAGTTAGCAACAAGAACATTTCTTCCCGTGGCATCTATCACTAAATGACAGGGCGCCCCCCCCTTAGATGATTGCTGATTTATAAAAGTAAGCGTACCAGTCTTCTGATCAATACTATAAGCGCTCACCCCGCCGGCCTTTTCACCCTTATAGCTGCCAATTTCATTAACTGCATACAGAAATTTTTTATTCGGATGAATAGCAAGAAATGACGGATTTTTTTGCCCGGACAATTTGCCCACTGCTGTCAGTTTACCCGTCCCCATATCTAGCTTAAGCCAATGAATCCCCTGTTCCTCAGTCTTGGTATAGGTACCAATATAAACCAACAACTCCCTCGGAGCCGACTGAAGCTGAAAAGCAATAATATAGACAAGAGCCAGTAAAATTATGCGCATGAGTAATTATGCGCAAAGGAGTATAGATTCTGCAATTTTTTAGACAAAAACCTACCCCTTCTCCGCTTTCAGATTGAATGGAAGTTCGATAATAGCGTAGTCTGCGGATCAAATATTGAGCAGTAACCCTTCAGATTGGACAGATTGGCTGGGCAAATATGGCCCTCAATTACTGTTGTTTGCCCGCACCCAGACTCGCTGTGAAGAAGATGCGGAGGATTTATTGCAAGAAGCTGTAACTGAGTCTACCAACAAAAATGAAGGTAAAACACCTGACCTCCCTTTGGTATATGCCACAATCCGACGCCGAGCGGTTGATCTAGCACGAAAAAACGATCGACGGGCAGCCCGCGAGGAAACCGTCAATCAAGAATCTGATGCTTGCTGGTTTGACAATACCATCGAGCAAAAGGAAATCGCACAAGTCATAGACCGAGCCGTAAAAAAAATACCTGAGAAATTCCGGGAAGTTGTGGTTTTGAAAATCTGGAGCGAACTAACCTTTGCCCAGATAGCCGAGACCCTTAATATACCGCTTAATACCGCGGCCTCGCGTTATCGTTATGGCCTCGAAATCCTCAAGCGGGATACAAATTTAAATAGCCATGAATAACGAACCTGAATTTGATCCAACGCTGGAATCTGAACTACGCCAAATCCAGCCTGCAAGAATAGATCAATCCCTCCTTGAACGGATTAGCCACAACGCAACAAACAGCACAACAAGCCAACAAGAATCAACTTTGCGTTCCAACCGTTGGTTATGGTTGATCCCTTGTACGGCCACTGCGGTTATTGTTTTGGCATTGGTCTTGGCCTCTCCTCGAGAGGTAGAGCCAGTTGGCCCTCCAGAGAAGATTGCCTCCAAACCTACCGAGGAAGAGCCAATCGAACTCTTCCCAATCCGCAAAAACAACAAGGTTGTTAAAGCTGTTAATGAAGGTATTATTCAAATTGATGGGAAAAGACCTTACCGAAGTGTTCGAATGCAAGTCATTGATTCTTACGAATGGGGTCAGCCCAATGGTGCAACCCGTGTGCAATATCAAGTACCTCGCGAGGAACGATTCCTTGTCCCAGCCGAAATTTATTAATCTTTTCAAAACCATATTTAACATGAAAACAAAACTAATAATTCTACTTGCAGCAGCTCTCACACTTCCTGTCCTGAGCCAGGAAAAGAAGAAGGATACCCCTGAGACAAAACAAAAGGGCGAAGAGCAGCCCAAGACAGGCGCATTCCTCGGAATTGCCATGGATCCGATTGCCCCCTCTACCCGATCACAACTGAATCTTCCCGAAGGTATTGGTGTGGTTGTGTCTTATGTCGCCAAGGGAAGCCCCGCTGAAAAAGGTGGACTTAAATTCAATGATATCATCACACAAATGAATGATCAATTGATCGTTAACCCTGAACAATTACAGGCGCTTATCAAAACCAAGAAGCCGGGTGATGAAGTCACTCTCACGTTTTATCGAAATGCCAAGGAGCAAACTGCCAAGATTAAACTCGGCAAAGGGGAAATGAAAAACATTGAAGAATCCCAGCCAGAAGGCTTACGACTCCAAGACGGACAGTGGAAGCCTTTCAATTTTCCACGAGGACTCGGCCTTTTCAATCAATTCCAATTGCGCCCCGGCAATCTGGAACAAATGGAAGAACAAATGGAAGAACTCCGCAAACAGTTACAGAATCTTCCCAATTTTGGGCCGGGAGGATTTCGAATGGATAGATTTCCTAACGACGAGTTATTTGAAATGCCCGAACCACCTGAGGGCAACCGCAAAAATTTTAACTTCAATGCTCAAGTAGCCAGCAGCGTTACTGTAGCTGATGAAACAGGCTCTTATACATTAAAAACCAAAAACGGAAAAAAAATCTTCTCCGCCAAGGACAAAAACGGTGATGAGCTTTTTACTGGCCCAGTGGATACTGAAAAGCAACGCGATGCACTGGATCGTAATCTAATCAAAAAACTTGAACAGCTTGAAGGTATGGGCGGAGGCAAAGGAGGGCTTCAGTTCCGTCAGTTCAAATTCGACGGCGGAGGGCAAAGGAAGTTTAATTTTGACTTTAACTTCCGTCGCAACAATCCGAAAGAGCAACCCAAGCCAAAAAAGAAAGATGATAAAAACCGTTCTGAAGCTTAAGTAGAGCTGAAAATTTAACTCGCGGCTGCCTCTCCTGAGTCAGTCGGTTTTTTAATTTCAACCCCCCCAGAGCGAATGTGTAAATCCTGTTGCGGAAAAGGAATTTCAATATCGTGTTCACGAAATTTCTTATCGATAGCGAAGTTGATGGCACTGATATAGCTGGTAGGCCGGGTTGTCATTTCCTTGGTCCAAGCACCCAGTTCAAAATCAAGCGAGCTCGCTCCGAACGCCCTGAAAATAACACTTGGTTTGGGATCCTTTAATGTTCTTGGATCTTCGTCAGCCACCTCCAAAAGCAACTTCTTTACCTTCTCAGGATCAGTGCCGTAGGCCACCCCAATCGGTATACGAATCCGCACCTTGGGATCACTGTAACTCCAGTTGGTAACAGTTTGCGAAATAAAATCAGCATTAGGCACGATCATAGTAATGTTGTCACTTGTCACAACCATCGTACTCCGCAGGCTTATTTTTTCCACTTTGCCAGCAATCCCTCCAACTTCAATCCGATCACCTATGGTGATGGGGTGCTCGGCATAAATGATTATGCCACTTACAAAATTGTTGATGATATTCTGCAATCCAAAACCAATGCCCACGCCAACAGCACCCGCGATAAAAGCTAGTGAGCTGAGGTCAATACCCGCCACTTGAAACGCAAGGTAAAACCCAATAACCATGAACACATAACCCATAATGCGCGCGATACCGTACTCGAGTGCCTCAGGAAAATCTGTCTTCTCAAAAATGCGCATTATCACTCTTTCGCGAATGACCTTTTCCAGAACGATCACGAGCCCAAACATCAACAGTAGGAGCAACACGCCATTGAGCGAAACGCGCATGGCACCGAGCTTTAGCTCATAGGTGAAGATGGTTTTGATGAGTCCCCAAGCACTATTGATTTCCGGGGCATCTGCGGGTGTTGTCTGATTGGCGTCCATTAACGTTGCAGTATCATTGCCCTCCGCGGCTGTGAGCTCCACTGAAGCTAGCCCCAAGCAGAATAATCCTGCCGCCAAAAATACCCAAAGATAGTTCCGAAAGAATCGATTCATTTTCCGCACCTCCTTGCGTGAGTATGCGCATGCTCTACCTCTGGCTCAACGCCGAATGGCCGATGTGAATAATTTGCCCCACCTATTCGCTAGTTCTTGTCATATTTGGGGTTGATTTTCCCAGCAAACGGCCTATTTTCCGGCCCCCGCTTCGTTAAGCGGGTTTGAATTATGCCCATTGCCACACCTCAGCAATACGCCGCAATGCTCGACGCCGCTCAAGCGGGCGATTACGCGTACCCGGCGGTAAACGTCACCTCCATCACTACCATCAATGCCGCGCTAAAGGCTTTTTCCGATACGAAGTCTGACGGCATTATTCAGTTCTCCACTGGCGGCGGCCAGTTTGCCTCCGGCCTGAACGTGAAGGATTCCGTTCACGGCTGCATTGTTCTTGCTGAAGCAGCTCATCGCTTGGCGGACAAATATGATATACTCATCGGATTACACACCGACCATTGTCAACCTGAGGCTGCTGAAGGCTTTCTGAAGCCTCTCATTGCCGAGACCACCAAACGCAGACAAGATGGCCAAAACAACCTGTTCCAAAGCCATATGCTTGACGCTTCTATTCTTCCTTTGGAAGAAAACATGGCCATCTCCAAGGAATACCTTGAGCTTTGCGCGGCCAATGAAATCATTCTTGAAGTCGAGGCAGGAGTCGTTGGAGGTGAGGAAGACGGTGCTGCCGGCACAGAGGATACACCTGCAGAAAAACTTTACACCACGCCTGAGGATATGCTCAGCGTATATGAAAGTCTCAACGGTATCGGTCGGTACATGTTTGCGGCTACTTTCGGCAATGTTCATGGGGCCTACAAACCGGGTGCAGTTAAACTCAGTCCAGAAATTCTAAAGCAAGGACAGGATGCCGTGATTGGCAAGTACGGTGAAGAAGCCAAATTCGACCTCGTGTTTCATGGCGGCAGCGGATCGGAAAAGCATCAAATCAAGGAAACCCTTGAATACGGCGTCGTAAAAATGAATATAGATACTGACACACAATACGCTTTCACACGCCCGATTTCTGATCACATCATGACCAACTATGAAGGAGTACTAAAAATCGAGGGCGAAGTGGGCAACAAGAAAGTTTACGATCCACGTTCCTACCTCAAGAAAGCCGAGGAAGCTATGGCTTCCAGATTGATGGAAGCCTGTAATGATCTGGAAAGCACGGGTAAATCCATCGCCGGTACGGTCTAAGATTTACAGAAGCTATTTGATAGTCACAGGACTAAACCGAGTTTTGGTATCTTTGGCATATATGCCGTAATATTTGATTTTTTCCAAATCTTTCGGTGTTTGCATCACAATCTCCGTCTTATCTACCTTGAGGGTTAATAGCCTTTTGACGGTGTCAATGGTTACGGTTGCCTTGAAGGACGCATCTGGATTCAGAGATGTCCTTTTTAGAGTTCCCGTACTGGTGTTAGCCCAAGATCCTGGGAAAATTCCGTGCGCCCCCATCCCGATCATGGAGCCTGCTTTCCAAAGTTTATCATTAAGGGGTTCTGCTCCCAATACGAGGCAGGCATTGCGAGTTCGCTCCTTAACTGCTGCCTGATATTCTAACTCAAAGGCAATCTTTTCACCCACCGCATGATCCAGCTTATGTAATGCAAAGGCCTCCCCGCCTAGGGCATTTAGAAGATAGCCTTCGCCATCCTTAGTCACTGTACCTCCTTTAATGATTTCCCAGTCACCGGTTTCATCCTTGCCCTCGGATAATTTCTTTCCCTTGGTCCGTTTGCCGCGTTGACGAGGTTTTTCGTTTAACCACCATTCCGAGGGCCCTTCTTTTTCCACTTCACTATGAACCTTGAGTAGCGCAGCCTTCATCGAAGCCAGTTTGTCAGGCATTTCTTGAGACAAATCCTTTTCTTCCTTCCAATCCTTTTCTATTTCATAGAGTTGAAATTGTTGCAGTGCCTCATCTGCTACAATCTTCCAATCACCCATACGCAAGGCCACATGATTGTCTTTTGGAGCTAAATGATTGCGCCAGTAAAGCGGCACAGGCCGCTGCACCGACTTCCCTACAAGAGCTGGACGCATATCCACTCCATCTATCACCCGATCCTTGGGTAAATCCACACCAGCAATAGCCAACACCGTTGAAAACAAATCTGAACCAACCACGGGCACGCTACTGGTTGTTCCCGGCTTGATATGCCCAGGCCAACGGGCTATTCCCGGCACGCGAATACCCCCTTCATGACTCCAACGTTTACGACCACGCAATCCCCCTGTTGATCCACGGGTACGGCCCTTGGTCCCCGCCCCTTCCGGACCATTATCGGAGGTAAAAAAGACAAA
Organism: uncultured Verrucomicrobiales bacterium; assembly: GCA_913041895.1. GTDB lineage: Bacteria > Verrucomicrobiota > Verrucomicrobiia > Limisphaerales > UBA1100 > UBA1100. The sequence continues at coordinate 2,663 of CAJWKQ010000032.1, read as the reverse complement.
CGTATCCTCTGTCAAACCCTGCTGATCCAGTTCCTTCATCAGTAAACCAAAGGCATGATCCAGCTGAGTGATATTGCCGTGGTGTTGACGAATGCCTTCATCATCGATATCGGCATAAGGCTTCATGAACTCAGGAGCCGATTCGATGGGAAGATGCGGTTCATGTGTCCAAACAGTAATAAAAAAAGGTTTCTCCTTGTCGCGTTCCTTGCGAAGCCAATGAACCGCTTCCTCTGCAGCAATAACCGCCGAAGCCCCCTCAATCACACCAACAGCTTTACCATTACGCACAAAGTTCCTGGGATTAATATGATGAGGAGATGCATTATTCTGGGTCGCCAGCCACCAGTCGTATCCATGGTCGTTGGGCTGAGGATGACGGGAATCATTAAAGAAGCCGTTCAAATGCCATTTGCCCGCGTGACAAGTGGTGTACCCCTTGGCCTTGAGAACCTCGGGAATGGTGATTTCACTGGTACGTAGGTGCACTTGGTGACCTGCGGGAATCCAACGCCATACCCCATTGCGATAAGGAGTACGACCGGTGAGAATAGAAGAACGAGAGGGTGAACAAACACCACAGGCCGAATAACATTGAGTAAGACGCACTCCCTCTTTGGCAAACTGATCCAGATTGGGAGTTTTAATTAATGGATGGCCCTGTACTCCCAAATCACCCCAACCCTGATCATCAGTAAGAAAGATTACAAAATTAGTCGCTTTATCATTTGCTTGAAGAGTGAAAACCAAGCTCGTCAGTAAGAGGAAAAGAAAATGTCTCATGAATGCTCATAATCCTAGGGAGCCTCATCAATGATGTCACGCATCACTTAAGTATTTAGGATGAAGAAAGAGCCTTTAGTTTCATTCCCCCACGCAATGCACCTGCTTCAACTGCCCCGTAATTATCCAAAAAGAGAGGATCCAATGGACGACTATTGGGAACTGACAGCCAGATGCGAAAAATATGTCGACGGCGGTCAGGCTCGGGCCAATCTTCGAACTCTGTACGTCGGTGCAAATTTACCCAGTTATTGATAAAAAGTATGTCCCCCGGCTCCTGATAAAAGGAATGATGCAGAAACGGTTCATCGGCCAAATCCTCGACCAAATCCAATGCCTCTTTTTGGTCAAAAGAAAGATCCGGTAAATCCGGATGCGAATGAGCACGATCAATCAATACCCGTAAAAGACTCGCGGCAAAGTGACCATCGCAGAACGAAAAAACCGGCTGCTGACACCATGGTTTTTCATTGCCCCCATCTACCGTATGACGGAGATAATAAAAAGGCTCACACAAGAGATCCAATAAACCCGGTCGCCGATTAAGAATCTCATTATATATGGACATGGAACTAACAATACGGTTTTCCCCTCCACTCTTTGCCTGCCGGTAGCAGCAGAAACCAATAACATCGCACCGGTCAGTATGATAACTGAGCTTGGCACGAGTATTGGGCCCGCGGGTCCGTGGGTCATCAGGAGCATAACCCTTATCAGCAACGCTAAAAAGACGCTCCCCTTCTGCACTTTGGGAGAGCGGCGTCCCCAAATGCAAAGACAACAACCAGAACATGCGCTCCAGCAGCGCGTGATCCAAATCCTTTGGCAAGCCTCTCAGCCAAGCCGCCCCACAGCCATGCTCTAGATCATGGCTGATTTGTTTCAGGCGAGGAGCAAGTTGAGGCAACTCGAAGTCACCAAGCTCAATGCTTTCAACCGTTTGATCCATTAACCCTTCCGCCACTAATTGTAGCTCCTTAATTTCTGTGCCGGATAATTGAATCTGCCAGTCGGCGCGCTGTAACAATTCTTCTCCACGCCAAAGAGAAGGATGTTTCAAAGGTAACTTGGGTTTTGTTTCGGACAATTTAGTTTACCGTAAATTGAAGAATTCTTGCAGATGTACCCTTGCTTTTGGGGTTGGATTTAGCACTCAACCTCAGTTTAGCCGTGTGTTCTCCCGCCCTTAGATCCGATGCAAACATAACTGTCCTCGGATAATTTAAGCCTCGGCTGTGGTGGTGGTATAAATCCACTCTCTTCCATTGCCCTCCGTCTATACTTACTTCCAAAGCCCCTGCATCAGGCCCAGCCAAAACGTATGCACCCAATGCGCGCCCCTTGAATTTCAGCGTTGTCTCCTTACCCGGTTCAGTAGCCGTTAAAAGGCTCATACCGCCAAAAGGATTCGTTCGGAAGCCGCCCGGAATCTTTTTCCAATCAGGCACATGCCAAGCCCACATGTCATTGACTGATTCTGCTGGCAAAAGAAAATGGCCATTAAAATAACTGCCACTATCAACAGGCTTCCACGGCATTGCATGAGGCGAAGGCTCATTAAGAGCCGGCTTATCCCACGCCTCACTCAACAACTGTGCAATCATTTTTGTAGCAATGGCATTTCCCGCAGGCTTGGGATGAGTACCACCAAAAACTTTCCAGGTGAGGCTCCCTGCATTAATTCGATCAGCTACCTCGCGCGCAAGGAAGATAGTCGAAACATCATAGGCCTTAAGCACCTTCTCATGGGACGCCATGGATAAGGGCATTTTCCCTGAACGCAATTGCTCGAGCATTCCTGGATTTACAAAGTGCGTCACAATAATATCCATATTCGGCTGAGCCTTACGCGCGTTGCGAATAATTCCTTCCATGCCTCG
>CAJWKQ010000031.1 GCA_913041895.1 uncultured Verrucomicrobiales bacterium | reverse complement strand
GGCTGACAAGGAACGAGTTGTCCGTATTTATGACGACTCAAACAATGAGTAATCGCAAGAGTCTCCATGGCCCGAGTGATGGCCACGTAAAATAACCGACGCTCCTCCTCAAGCGTTCCCTCTAGCACAGAACGTGAATGAGGCAGTAATCCCTCCTCAACACCCACTAGAAAAACATGAGGATATTCCAAACCTTTGCAGCTGTGCGTAGTAATCAGCGTAACCGCATCAGCCTTCTCTTCTCGCTCCTCCTCAAGCTCCGAATCCAGCGTGATATCATCAAGAAACTTCACCAAACGATCTGCAGGCAACAACAATTCACCTCTGTCATCCATGGTATGAATGAGCTCACGCAAACTATGCATACGGTTCTCAGCGTTTTCTGGATTCTTTTCACCCTTTTTTAGTTCGGCTTCATAGCTGATTTGATCCATTAGCTTATCAGCCCAATCTACTAACTGCAGCTGCTCATCGCTTAGCGATGCACGAAAAGATTCTATAAAATCCACAAAAGATTCAACGGACCTACGAGTTCGTGGCTGTAATTCATGTAACACCAAATCATTTTTCATAGCTTGCCACACTGAAGACCCCCTTTCCTGACTAGCCCCTAGCAAACGCTCCATTGTGACATCGCTTAAACCCCTCGCAGGTACATTTGCGATGCGAAGCAAGCTCGCGTCGTCGTTAGGGTTTACCATAGTTTTCATGTATGCTAGGAAATCTCGAATCTCCCGCCGGTCAAAAAAACTCTGACCTCCAATTAAATTGTAGCGAATCTGGGACTTACGAAGCGCCGTTTCCAAAGGTCGTGCCTGAATGTTTGTGCGGAATAAAATGGCATGATCCCTCCAAGGAATGCGCTTATTTAAACGGTTAAATTCAATCTCTCCCACTATCGCCTCAGCCTCCTGCTCTTCATTCTCAAAGGCTTGTATCCCGATTAACCCTCCTCTTCCCTTTGCTGACCAAAGCTCCTTGGGACGTCGCCTCGGATTATTTTTAATCACTGCATTGGCCGCATCAAGAATCGTACTGGTAGACCGATAGTTCTGCTCAAGCCTGATAACTTGTACCTCTGGAAAATCCTTTTCCATATCAAGGATGTTGGAGATTTCAGCTCCCCGCCAACCGTAGATACTTTGATCATCATCGCCCACCACGCAAACATTGCGATGCTCTTTTCCCAGCAGATACATCAATTCATACTGTGCAGCGTTGGTGTCCTGATATTCATCAACCGTAATGTATTGATAACGCGCACGACATTCCTCCAAGGCTTCAGGGTATTCCTTAAACAACTTAAGTATCAAAACCAATAGATCATCAAAATCTACCGCATTAGCCGCCTTGAGTGCGCTATCATAACGTCCGCGTATATGATCCGCCATTGCTACAGCTTCTTCGCTCCCGAACACCTTCCCTGCCCTCTCGGAGCCTGCATTCTTGATACGACTTAGCAAGCTATGTAGCTCGCGCGGATCGGCCTTTACATCCTTTCCGGCAATCGCACTGAGTATTTTCTTTACTACACCGAGCTGCTCGCTTTCGTTGTAAATAACGAAGTTTCGCTTATAGCCAAGTTTTTCAATGTGACGTCTAAGAACACGCACACAAAGAGAATGAAAAGTGCAAACAGTTGGCTTTAATGTTCTTCCTTCATCTGTTGTATTCTCAGAAGAAATGAAATTGGCAACCCTTTGTTGCATTTCACGAGCTGCTTTATTAGTGAAAGTTACAGCGAGTATGTTATCCGGCGAAATCCCTCGCTCAACCATGAACCCCATCCTGCAAGTAATGGTGTTGGTCTTGCCTGTGCCCGCTCCAGCAAGAATGAGAACCGGCCCATCAATTACCTGAGCCGCCACTCGTTGAGCAGAATTCAAGCGGTCTAGACTGGACATTGTAGAAAATAGCTAATCTGTGAAAACTAATTAAGCAAACGCGAAGTTAGTCCACTTATTGACGTTCTAAGTCTTCCTCCAGGAATTTGGCCACATCTTTAAAGCGCGGAATATTCTCAGGGTTAACATCCATCAGAATTCGATGAGCCTCTAAACTGGCTTGCGCTAACTCACTCTTATTGGCGTTGACAGACCTCGCATCTTCAAGCCGATCAAGAAAGGGATTATCTCCATGCCCCACTGCAACTAAATCTAGAACCCCAAGGTTTTCCAGAAGATCGGTTACTCGATCCTGCGGATTAAGCAGCTCAATTCGCCCCAACCTGGCCGACAATCCAACGATGATCCCCAAGAAAGTACTATCCATATTAGAACAGTCACTCAAGTCCAATAGGAGTCCTTTTCCGCCCTTCTCGCAACATCGTGAAACTACGGACTTAAAATCCACACCTAACGAAAAATTGGCTGCTCCCTGCACCTTTATGCAGGTGATTTTATCAGTCGATGCTACTTCCATTTGTGCTTGCATTAAGCAGCTTTAGCCTTTCGAGCAACGATTTGGGTAAGCGTATGTTGCAATACAAATGACTCATCAAGCGAGCTGGAGACCAATTTATGATTGCACTGCATTAATAAATCCATGGCTCTGACCAGTTCTTCGCGCGTATAATTTTGCGCCTGATTAGTTGCACTAAACAATACATAAGGATGTAGTCCCATAGGACTAATACGGCGATCAGCAGCAAAAATCTCAGAAGGCAGACGCTCTACCTGTGACTTGAATTGAGCAAAGCCGCTCACTGGCCGGATCAATCCTGAATCAAGTAATTCACGGGCAAACAATAAGGAACGCATCTTACTGACCAACCCCGCCACTAAACCTATGACTGACTTTTTTCGGTCAGTTTTGGCCGCCCACATATCTTCTTCCAGTCGCTTAAGCATCTTCGGTAAGTCACGTTCACCCAATGCATCACCGAGAGCAAAGGCCTTTGCGTGTTTACCCTGAGTCACAATTGACTCAACATCACTGGGTGTAATCTCTTCAGAGCTGGACACAAAAGAAGCAAATTTTTCACATTCAGAGGTAAGCGCCCGGGTGTCCGGCCCCACAAGCTGGCATATTTTGGTTACAATTGTATAGTCAGCCCCCACCCTTAACGACTTCAGCTTGGCTGCAACAAACTGTTCCGCCTTGCCTTGCCAATCTCGATCATCCAAGCTGATCGCAGCAAACTCCTCAGTATCAGCTAACTTGGCAAGCGTCTTGTAGAAAGCCTTCCTCTTGTCAGGCTTACAAGAACTTATGATCAGTTTTACCCCGGCCCAGTCAAAATTCTTTAGTTTAGATGCGAGATCAACCAATCCACTATTAACATCACTAGCCTTAGCTATACGGTCATCCCCCAGATAATTACACGCCTTAAACCAGACAATTTTCCCCTCTCCAAAAAACGGCAACGTTTGGATAGATTCATTAAGCCGTTCCAAAGCCTTTGAAGCTTCACCAACATTAGCCGCGTGAGCTTCAATAATTTCACTGTCCTCGCCAACCCCTCCTTCTTTACACCATATCTGGTAAACGTTTCGGGCACGCTGAGATACGGCGAATTCATCATCTCCATGAATAAAAACCAATGGCCCGCTAGGAGTTCCTTTACTCATCGACCATACCACCCTCCTCTTCACGGCTTTGATTAATCTGTTCTAAGACTTCGCTCATATCCTCCATCTCCTCAAACAGCGAATCAGTAACAAAAACAGGGACCTTCTGAGAGGCAGCAATCGCCAAGCAATCGCTTGGGCGAGCATCCACCTCCACTATCTTAGTCCCTAATTCATTTTCCATTTTGAGGATCATTCTTGCAAAATAGGTGGAATTTTTCAGCTCCGTCACCACCACCCGTTCCACTTCAATCCCAAATCCCCTAAAAACATGCGACATCAAGTCGTGAGTAAGCGGCCTTTCTTTAGGGACATCGCTTAAAAAATTGCCGATCACCTGCGCCATTGCAGCCTCTACCTGAATGATAAACACTTTCTCTTCGTTGCCCAAAAAAATAGCTGCCCCACTGTGTGCAGGTAAAATGCCTCTTATCTGAACCAACGTGACCTCCGCGTTCACAAGCCCAACCTACGGATCTTGAGCCAGATTGACAAGCCTTGCGCAATATAAAATACGCCATTGGATTTAGTAATGCCATTCGGCTTTTTTGCATAAAGAATTGCCACTCCTGATGACTTCCCCCTTGCAAATAGCCAAGCGCTTTGGCATGTTCCGCTATGGCGGCTGAACAAAGTAGTCCTAATTCAGATTCACAGTTTTTCTTACCTGCGGACATCTTCTTTACAGAGAACGCCAGCACTGGACTTACCTTCGACGATATAACTCTGGCAACACTGTATTCAGACATTTTGCCTAGCGACACGGTGCTGGATACGTCTCTGACTGAAGGGCTCAATCTCCACTTGCCCATTATTTCTGCCGACATGGATACAGTGACTGAACACCGTATGGCTATTGCAATGGCACTCAATGGAGGGCTCGGCCTCATTCACTACAACATGACTGAAAAGCAGCAATTAAAAGAAGTAAGTCGCGTAAAAAACCATGTTCATGGCCTCATCCAAGAACCAATCACTGTTACTCTTGATATATCTGTTGGCGATGTACTCGGCATCATTGAAGAGCGAAATTATACCTTTAGCACTTTCCCGGTCGTTGATGAAAAAGGACGACTTGCTGGGCTACTTTCAGGAAGTGTTGTTAAACCACGTTATGCAGACCGTCTAGTCTCTAACGCAGCCATTCCTCGAGACAAGGTCCATACCATTACACAAAAAGAACTAGAACCTGACCCCATCAAGGTTGCTGACAATTTCTTTACAGACCATCCCGGTATCAACAAATTACTTGTAGTCGATTCAGAAGACAAACTTCATGGCCTTTTCACTTTGAGCGATGTGGAACGCATCACCCAAGAAGAACAGGCACAATTCAAACCTGCACGCGACCGGCATTTCCAACTACTTTGTGGTGCTGCAATCTCTACTTCACGAACACATTCAGGCGACCTAGACCAAAAACGAATTACCAACCACGTTTCTGCCCTTGTGGATCGAGGAGTTGATATAGTTGCGATCTCGACCGCGCACGGACACACTCTTGGTGTAGGAGAAGCCGTTAAATTAATTCGTAAAGTTTTTCCTGGACTACCTATCATGGCTGGCAATGTCACCAGTTGTGAAGGAGTAGAATTCCTAGCTGATGCTGGAGCAAGCTGTGTAAAAGTCGGCCAAGGTCCGGGCTCAATTTGCACGACTCGAATTGTTGCTGGAGTTGGAATCCCCCAATTAACCGCACTCTACACAGCATCAAAAGGGGCTAAAGCAAAAGGAGTCTCGATAGTTGCTGATGGCGGAATAATAAAAAGCGGAGACATCGTAAAAGCCCTTACCTTGTCTAGTGGCGTCGTGTGCGGAGGCTTACTTGCGGGCTGTCAGGAATCCCCAGGCGAAATCGTAGAGATTACTGGTAAACGCTACAAGCAATACCGAGGAATGGGAAGCTTGTCCGCAATGAAAGCAGGAAGTGCTTCTCGGTATGGCCACCATACTAAAGACAAAAACAGTAAAGCTGCACCAGAAGGCGTAGAAGCTTTAAAGGAAGTATCAGGATCTGTAGACCAAACGCTACACCTATTGGCAGGCGGCATTCAGAGCGGCATGGGCTACCTTGGAGCCAAAGACCTAACATCACTGAGAAATAAAGCCCGCTACATCCGCCTAAGCACAGCAGGACTGCATGAGAGCAACCCGCATGACGTAATTGAAGTTAAAGCGTCACAAGCTTGATTAAAACTGGACCGGACTATTCATTCTCCCACATTCAGGACACAACGAACGCTCCACATCCGAATCATCGGTATAGAAGTGATCGCAAGCATCACACTCAAAAACGGTGTCACCACTAGGTTCTGGTTTGAAATCGCCACTCTGACGCCGCAGATAAAAAGCTGCGATCACTCCCCCTGCTAAAAGCAAGAACAGGAAAAATAATATGAGATCCTGTGGGGGCATGAAATCAAGGTGAACTTTCGAAGATATTAGTGATTGAATTTGGATCAATATGCCAATGAAAAATCAAATCCCCTGATTCTAAGATGCTGTTTGTACTTTTCTTAAAAGCAACCTGCCTTAAAGCAAAGTCCATAGCCGCTTGATCTGCCGGCTGATAGCCGGAACTTTCCAATAATACACCGCTAAGCACCATGCCTTCAGGATCAACCAATATTTGAACACGCGAAGGTTCTAGGAAATTATTTATCTGCCAAGAAGATTTTAACTTCACCTGTTTGAGCTTGAGCCTTGAGCGCAGACCACTTGACACCACTAGGCGAGTCTCATCATAAGCTTGAAGAGACGGAACAACTACACGTGTTAATTCAGGCTCAACCCTTTTAAAAACCCTAGATTCTGGGGTGGTATTTCTTGACAAGACTTGATCTATAATCTTTCCGAACAAATTTGTTTCTTTCGGGGGAAGGACATCTGGCAAAACCCAGCGAGAAAGCTGGTGCTCATTAGTTACAGGAATGAGCCACGCACCTGAAAACCCACGCCGGGAAGGCCGAGCGAGGCTCAGCGAATCCTCTAACATCATATTATTCAAAAATTCGGAATTATCAAAATCAGACAACTCCAATTCTCGGGCTGTACTATTGGCTTGTAATTTCTTTGAAGGAATCCAAAAAAAGATAACTTGAAGTAAAAAAATGGCTAAAAGAATCCATCCCCATTTAATAGATTTTTTTTTAATCATCGAATAAACCCGCTTCTGCGGCCAACCATATCCGGCTTACCCCATTCGCCTCCGCCATTTCTGAAAAACTAGCAATCTGTTCATAACGAATACCGCGATCAGCTTTCAAAACCAATAACAACTCTCCTGAGTCTTTGCGAGATGTAAGCCTTTTCAATTCTCGGCCCAAAGCATAAATACTAATACGTTGATTATAGAAATACAGATTTGCATGTTTGTCCATAACCACTACAACAGAGTCAGCGTTCCAGGAAGGCCGAGATTTTGCTCCCTTGGGCAATCTTACAAAAGATGCCCCCTCCGTTAGTAAAAGATTAGAACTAGAAAGGAGGTAAAAAATAAAAAGAAACATAACTCCTACCAAAGAAACCGCATTAGGCAAATTATTCGAAAACTGATAATTACGCTTGAAACTCACAATAAAAAATTCGGATTAAGATGATTTCTTCTGAACAGCACTTTTGACTGATTTTGGTTTAACGCTTCGCTTACGCACGGGCTTTTCCATTTCACTAATCATACGTAAAGCCCTTAACCCTGCTTTTTCCATATCAATTACAATGGATGCAATAACAGCAACAAGATGGTTATATCCCACATAGCAAGGAACGCCTACAGCCAACCCCAAGGCCAAAGGTATCATGGCTCCAGAAAAATGCTTATGATGATCAGTAACCACTTCTTTCGCATCCATAAACCCCATCACTGACCCTAATAGTCCAATTAGCGGAGCGACCTGCCCTAACGTTGCCAATATCCCAAGTCGCTGTTCTAGTCGCGCAACCTCCTCGGATCCCTGTTGCTCCAGAATTTCCTTTATCTCCTCTCGTGGAAGTTGGTGGTTTTCCAGCACCGTCTTCACTATTCTTGCGGTCGGACTTGGAGTCGCATCACAAATACCAATTGCCTCTACTAGATTATTCTGCCTTAGAACATTTTTCAATCCGCCGAGAAGTGCCGTTGTATTAATCTGAACACGATGATAAATGAGACGACGCTCCAGAAACACCATTGCTCCCACGGCACTGCAGACCAACAAAACCCAAACCATTGGACCTCCCTGTAACACACTCACAGCAAACATAGTTGTTTTTATAATATGCTTTAGTATTGGTCACGCCTAAAGGAGTATGCCACCCTTCAAAAAACTGATAATAAGGCTAAAATAACTTCACCTTGCGACATTATAGGCTCCCTCCGCATCCTCACGGATGGATCAAAAAGATCAACTCCGCGAACTTTTTCGTATGCAGAAAGGCTTGAACAAACGTATTGGCGTCAATACTGATGGCATGAGCGACGAACAAAAAACAGAGTGGGTGCTTAATTATTGCCGCGCTATGGGGCAAGAAATTGCCGAACTAACAGATAGTGTCCCATGGAAATGGTGGGCAAAATATCAAAAGCTGGATGAACAAAATGCACGAGTAGAGGTAGTGGATCTTTTTCACTTCTTGATTAGCCTTGCGCAAGTCCTTGGCATGAGTGCCGATGATGTGTATGCCGCTTATGTAAAAAAGAACGAGGTTAACTTCCAACGGCAAGACAGTGGTTACACAGAAAAGGACCATGACGACTCAAAACACATCTAATGGCCACGACACCTCCACCTGAGCATCTTCGAGAAGAAGTTGAGAGTGTGTTGATAGGCGAAAAAGAAATCGCCGCGAGAGTACGTGAACTGGCCGCGGATATTGAAAGAGACTTTATAGAACAGGATCTTCTGGTAGTAGCCTTGCTAACTGGCACCGTCCCATTTCTAGCTGATCTCATCCGGAATATCACTCTTCCTTTAAGACTGGATTTCATGGGAGTATCCAGCTACGGCAACAACACCGCCCCTGGCGAACTGGTATTCACCAAAGAACTCAAACTTGAAGCCAGAAATCGGGACGTTTTACTAGTTGATGACATCCTTGACACTGGTAAAACGCTGCGTGCTGTGATTGACAAACTTGATGCCTTACAGCCTCGCAGCCTCAGGACTTGCGTAATGCTTGAAAAAAAATCACGTCGGTCTGAGAAAATTACAGCAGATTATGTCGGTTTTGATGTGCCTGATACATTTGTGGTCGGCTATGGCCTAGACTATGCCGAAAAGTACCGGAATTTACCCTTCATAGGAGAATTAAAACCGGAAGTATACTCATGAAGGTGAAAGTCAAATTTTGGTCCTACTTCCGCGACCATACCAATTGCGGGGAAACTACCGCCTCTCTCACAGAAGGCGCCACCCTCGCCGACCTGCACGCGCAAATCCTCCTGCAATTCCCAAAACTTGCCGGTACCGAGAAATGCACACTTAAGGCCGTAGGCGTGGATTATCAGGATGACGACTTTGTGTTGAGTGATGGTGACGAGGTGTCGCTCTTTCCCCCCGTACAAGGTGGCTGATGAAGCGTGAACTGACTTTAACCCACAACCCTATCATTGAATCCGTGCCGCTGATGAGCGATGGCATAGGAGCAGTGGTGACCTTCCATGGTGTGGTGCGCGGCGAGGAGGACGGCGTGTCAATCACTGCCATTGACTATGAAGCCTATGAGGAAATGGCGCTGCACCAATTTGGACTGATTTTCGACGCCATCGAGGAAAACTGGCCGGTGGAAAAAGTGCGCCTTATTCATCGTTTGGGAGTTGTCCCGGTGAATGAGCCATCGCTGCGGGTGGAAGTAATCGCACCCCATCGCGCCGAAGCGTTTGAAGCGTGCCAGTTTCTTATTGATGAAATGAAGAAAAAGGTGCCGATCTGGAAGCGGCCTAAATAATCACTTCAATTCAATACTGACAGGGCAATGGTCTGAGCCCATTACGCTTGATAAAATCGACGCTTTTTTTAATCGTGGCTTTAGTTTTTCAGAAACCATCACGTAGTCGATCCTCCAGCCAACATTCCTTTCTCGAGCGTTATTGATATTACTCCACCATGTATAATGACCTCCGCTGTCTTCAAACTCCCGGAACGTATCAATGAAGCCTGCCTTTACAAAAGCATCAAAACCAGCCCGCTCCTCCAGCGTGAAACCGTGGGTATTCTTATTTGCTTTAGGATGTGTCAAATCAATTTCAGTATGAGCCACATTAAAATCACCGCAAAAAATGACAGGCTTGCGTCGTTTAAGCTTCTTCAAATAGGCGAGGAAGTCGCTGTCCCACTCTTGCCGATACGGCAGGCGTGCAAGGCTGCGCTGCGCGTTAGGAACATAGACATTAACGATATAATAGTCATCAAAATCCAAGGTTAGCACGCGACCCTCCCGGTCATGTTCAGGCTTCCCAATGCCTCGGATGACTTTATTGGGTGACTTTTTTGTAAAGGTCACCACTCCGGAATATCCTTTTTTCTCGGCCGGATTCCAGTGGAGTTCATAGCTGCGAGGCCAAACCTGATCAACCTGCTCAGGGAGAGCGCGACTCTCCTGCACGCAAAGAACGTCCGGGTTTGCCTTCTTGATCCAGTCGATAAAACCCTTGCGCAAGACAGCGCGCAGGCCATTCACGTTCCAGGAAATTAGCTTCACACCTGCTTCACAGTCCCCCAATAGACATCCAGCCTCTTGGTCAAATAAAGTTTCACCGCCTTCACCAGCGCCTTGGCCTCGTGTTTTTGCCCTTCAGTAACAATCTGTTTCAACGACCAGCTGGGTTTCACATGAAAACTTTCCTGGGCGATAACCGGCCCTTCGTCCAAATGCATGCTGACAAAGTGCGCGGTGACACCCACAATTTTCACACCATGTTCGTAGGCTTGCCGATATGCCTGTGGACCAGGGAAACTCGGCAATAACGATGGATGAATGTTGATGATTTTGTTCTTGTATCGCCACACAAAGTCCGGCGATAGAATTTTCATAAAACGTGCGAGCACGATAAAATCCACCTCATGCTTGTCTAAAAGTTCTAGAACCCGTTTCTCCCCGCGTTTTCGGTCATTCCATGGAATGTGCTCAAAGGGAATCTTGTAGCGTTTTGCCAATGACTCAAGATCTGGTCGGTTGCCAATGACAATTACTGGCTCTGCCTTCTTCAACTGCCCCTTGTTGAACGCTGCCAAAAGCGCTTCTGAGCAAGCTGGCTCACGCGTAACCATAATGGCTGCTCGCTGTTTACGCCCCGGCTCGGTCAATCTCAGTTTGATTTCCATCCCTAAATCATTCGCCAATATTTTTAGCCCTTTTCTTAACGTTGGAGGTTTCAACTGGGCGCCTTTCCAAGATGCTTGAATCACCATACTGAAATGACCACGGGTCACCGCTTCCTCTAACGCTTCAATGTTTGCCTTCTGCTCGAATAGGAAGTTTGTAACACGGGCAATTACACCGGTCTTGTCCTTGCCAATTACGGTAATGGTGGCGAATTTCTGCACGAGCGCCAGAGCAAATCAAACTGAGACAGCGAACGCAAACCGTTTTATGAGAAACTATAAAAACTAGGATGAACAAGCATCCTTTTGAGTAAACTGTCAGGGTTTTAAAATGATTTTACCGGCCAGCGTACCGGCATTATGAATAGTATTCTCCTCCTGCAACTGGTGTGCGGCTGCGGCCTCGCTCAAAGGCAGCACTCTATCTATATTTGCCTTCAATTTGCCTTCAGCAATCCAACGGTTGAGATCATCCCCGCACAAGCGTTGCTGCTCAGCCGAATAATTAAACATCGCAAACCCGTGCAATTCACAATCCTTCACATAAAATGGCCCCACGGGCAGTACCGGCCTTGCTTCACGACCTGCCATTATCACCATGCGCCCGTGCTTCGCTAATAACGGTAACGCCCATTCGAAATCCGCTTCCCGACGTGTCTCCCACAGCACGTTTACTCCTTCAGGCGCTAGCTCCATTACGCGAGCGCCAATATCCTCTGTTTGATAATTAATTACCTCATCAGCGCCAAAGGTTTTGGCTTTTGCGACCCGTTTATCACTCCCGGCAGTGGCAATGACCCTCGCTCCCAGTGCTTTACAGATTTGCACCACCATTGAGCCCACCCCACCAGAGCCCCCGTTCACAAAAACCGTTTCATGTGGCCGCACTTTCGCGCGCATCACAACCCCGATATGAGCGGTAACCCCCACCAATGCTACCGCTGCGGCATCCTCCTCCTTTATTCCTTCAGGAATTGCATGCAACCATTCCTGATTAACACACGCTAATTCGGCAAAAGTACCCTGCCTTCCATGCCCCCCTTGATTAGCGCCCCACACGCGGTCACCTATTTTCCATTGTGTAACACCTTCGCCTATCGCCTCTACTGTGCCTGAAAAATCACTGCCCACAACAAACGGCATTGGCAACTTCATAGCCACCAACCCTCCCCTGATATAGGTATCTATTGGGTTAACTGAAACCGCACTTATCCGAACAAGCACATGACTTGCAGTTGGCACTAGATCTGAAAATTCACCATACTGAATCTCCTCAGGACCTCCTGTTTTTTCAATGAAGGCCGCTTTCACTAATCAATTGATTCAAGTTGTGACAATCTAACGCGTTTCCCGGTCGACGCTGATTCCATGCTGAGCTCTAGAACCTCCTGTACATCCCGACAATAACCTGCTCGACACAATGGATGAAAAGATTGTTCACTCTTGATCCCATGTAAAAAATGCGAAACCGGTCCCAAAAGATGTTCTTCTGGATCCACTATTCCTACCTCCTCCCCCTCAGGGCACTTCTCTGTGGCCAAAAGCAACCTACCCTTTTCGGGTTCAGCCAAAAGCGTTCCCTTACTACCATAAATAACCGTACGATAATTAGTCATCTTATCGACCTGAGTCCAGCTGGCCTCAGCAATACTGATGCCCTTAGGATACTGCATAAGAAGCACGGCATTATCCTCAGCATCCAAATTCGTTTTTAGCAACTGTCCTGACACAGCCGTCACGCTATGCGGACGACCCATTAGGACGCGCGAGAGAACTGCCCCATAACAACAGTAATCTAGCAGTGCCCCACCTCCATTGCGGTTAGGATCATAAAGCCAATCGCAGAAATGTTCACTCGCACCCATTTCCCTAGGCCCCTGATGTGCAGCTCTGTAACGAATCTGCCAAATTTCACCAATCTCCCCAGCCTGCGCCATTGTAATAGCCTGTTGAACCTGAGGCCACCAAGTAATAGGCCAATTCACCATCAGGCGTTTGCCTGCCGAATCAGCTGTTTGCAACAATGCATTTGCCCCCTCTAAATCAGCAGCTAATGGTTTCTCAATTAATACATGCCAGCCTCGGTCCAATGACTTAACAGCCTCTTCCGCTCCGCTTCTATTGTTGCCGTATACTAACACCGCATCCAGCTGCTCTGAAGCAGCCATTTCCTGTGAATCAGTATACACGTTGACATCATATTCTTTCTTTGCACGATTCAGAAGAGGCGTCTGTAAGCTCGTAGCAGCAACCAGTTCGGCATTTTCATTTTCCACTAATTCAGGCAGAACATCCCAAACGTGATCATGTGAAAGACCAATAACACCAAAGTTCATGGGTAAATTGTGATCTTAATATCCTAAAGCCTCAATTCATTTCCTTTTGCGCTTATGAACAGCTTGCTTCACAATGAATTGATGCGTTTCTTCCTGTTATTCGTCCTATTTACTTTCGTTTCATTTACCATCCAAGCCGTTGAGCCTTGGAAAACGCTTAATTTATGGCCCGGGAAAGCCCCCGACGAAAAAGGGGATATCGGATCAGAGGCCCCTCGACCTCATCGTCCGGGTCAAAAAAAGGTTATTAGAATCGGCAACGTGAGCACTCCTACTTTGGCAATATTTAAACCGTCCAAACCCAATGGAACCTCAATCATTATTTGCCCCGGAGGCGGTTACAACATACTGGCATGGGATTTGGAAGGAACCGAGGTGGCCGATTGGTTAAACAGTTTTGGCGTAACAGCAATAGTCCTGAAATATCGCGTGCCGCGCCGCAAAGACCGTGAAAAACACGCAGCTCCCCTGCAGGATGCCCAAAGGGCCATCGGCATGGTTCGCCACAATTCGAAAACATGGGGCATCGATCCTAATAAAATTGGCATACTTGGGTTTTCAGCTGGTGGACATTTGTCTGCCACAGCCATGACCAATTATGAGAAACGCACTTACCCTCTCATTGATAAAGTTGATCAAACAAGCTGCAGGCCAGATTTTGGTGTGCTCGTTTATCCAGCTTATCTTGTAGATAATGAAACCAAAACACAATTAGCACCAGAGGTCTCCATCACCAGAAACACACCTCCAGCAATCTTCATTCATGCGGGTGATGACCGCATTACGGCCGATGGAAGTGTCCAAATGTGGCTGGCCATGCGTCGAGCAGGTGTCCCTTCAGAGTTGCACGTATTTACGAACGGAGGTCACGGTTATGGGTTACGCCCCTCAGAAGACCCAGTGTCGAAATGGCCAAAACTGGTTGAAGACTGGATGAAGCGTAGCGAGATTATTAAATAATCAATCAACATCCAGCTTATCAGGCGGGATATCTTCCTGTGTCGGCCGTGTCAGATTCTCGTTTACACCCTTGAATACACCACCCGACGCAGTGCTATGACTTCGTATCGCAGCACCTAAACCAGAATTCCCGGCTAAGATAGTACTACCATCAGCCCGAACAAACTGGCCCTGGCTTGGACCCAATCCCGCTATTGCATAGTTTTGCAATCTTACGGGACTCTTTTCATCGTTTCCCACAAACTCATGACCCTCTGATCCATCTTTTGCCGTACGCAGCGCCATTCCAAAATACTTATCGTATGAAGGTAGCATTGGACCCGCTGGATAATTGAATTCATAACACTTATCACCGGTAATATTTCTAGACAATGCAAGCATGGTGGAAGGACGCTGCATATCACTTCCCAAATGAAGGGCATAACTCAAGGAACGATGATCCATATGCACATGCACTCCATCAAACGCATGACCAAACCCGTCCCATTTGCCATGTTGAATCTCATGATCGATCCACTCATGGGTCTCAGGGTCACAAGGCGAGGACAACAAGCGTGAAGTCCCTAGCTCTTTGCGAATGGGTGCAGGTAAAAACAAAAATTGAATATCCCACAAATGATGTGCCCCGGTGTGCTCCTTACCGTATAAGCCCTGCCATAACTCGACGCCTTGATCATGAGTCAAAGTCCACGGCAAACGACCATCGTAATCACTCGAAAACATTGTGAAAGCAGCGTGAATCTGACGCAGATTACTTGCACATTTCATGCGATTAGCCTTGGCCTTGGCCTTGGCTAATGAAGGCAATAAAATTCCAGCTAATATACCAACCACTGAGATCACTACTAATAGCTCAACGAGAGTAAAACCACGTTGTTTCTCACGGATCAGCATCTCTAACATTCTTACTCAATCTCTGCGCGATTGCAATTCGCCAATGATTACCCAATGCTCCCTGCTCAATGAAAACCACTGCCGCCGTGCTCCATGAAATGGAAAAGCCGCTGCCTTATGTAGATTCGCAGCCGATCGTTATTGAGGAACTGGAACTCGAAGGGCCCGGCAAAGGCGAAGTGCTGGTAGAAGTTAAAGGTGCGGGGCTTTGCCATTCGGATTTATCGGTCATCAACGGCTCACGCCCACGCCAGATGCCAATGGTGCTCGGCCATGAAGCCAGCGGTATCGTGCGCGAGGTCGGCCGAGACGTGCGCGGATTCAAAGTAGATGATCACGTTATTTTCACTTTTATCCCCAGTTGTGGAGATTGCCGATATTGCAAATCAGGCAAACCCTCCCTTTGCGAGCCCGGTGCACAGGCCAACAATGCCGGATTACTAATGAATGGAGCTCAACGCTTTAGCCGAGATAATCGATCCTACTTCCATCACTGCGGAGTAAGCGGCTATTCACAATACACAATCGCGGTACCCGGTTCACTGGTGAAAGTAGATTCTTCCCTCCCTTTCGAGCATGCCACTTTGTTCGGTTGCGCGGTAATGACCGGCACAGGTGCAGCCATGAATACGGCCAATATTCAAGCAGGGCAAAGCGTGGCAGTATTCGGTCTTGGCGGTGTGGGCCTCGCAGCCGTAATGGGTGCAAAAGCTTGTAATGCACAAGAAATTATTGCTGTGGATTTACTGGATTCAAAACTGGAGATGGCTAAAAACCTTGGCGCAACACATGTCATCAGTGCGAAAGACAACAACCCCATTGAAGTCATTCAGGACCTCACCCATGGCGGCGTGGAGATTGCCATTGAAAGCGTGGGTAACGCGAAGGTGCTCGCTCAAGCTTACGAGTCCACCATGCGCGGCGGCACCACAGTCGCTATTGGCTTACCGCATCCTGATCATCAGTTTAGCATTTCAGCTGTTACTTTAAGTGCGATGGAAAAAACAGTGAAAGGTTCCTATCAGGGAAGCTGCACGCCCACGCGAGATATTCCTC
This sequence comes from uncultured Verrucomicrobiales bacterium, assembly GCA_913041895.1. Taxonomy (GTDB): domain Bacteria; phylum Verrucomicrobiota; class Verrucomicrobiia; order Limisphaerales; family UBA1100; genus UBA1100. Next base: position 5,433 of record CAJWKQ010000031.1, on the reverse strand, counting down.
GCTTCATTGATATGTTCCACAGCGGTCAATTACCGGTAGATCAATTACTCACTGACACCATCAAGTTGGAGGAAATCAATGAAGGCTTCGATCGACTCCACAAAGGTGAAGTAGCACGGCAAGTGATTTTGTTTTAGACCCGGCCTGCCATGGAATAAAAAGAACCTGAGCTAACCGCGCTTTTTTACTGAATACTTGAATTTATCTGGCTTGCGAATTGTGTTTAAGAAGGTTTACCGATAAACTAATATTGAACACTGAGGTTCTCAGCATTCAATAACAGCATGACTAAGCCGATCCATTGCCCAGTGCTTCGAAATGGTGTACGGATCTATTGGCTCTTGGGCTTTACTATAGCCTGGTGTTTGTTGTCATCCGTTTGGGCGGAGGCTAGTGATGAAGCCATGAACCAAGCGGCCATCCGAGCTGATGCCCAAAAGATATTCAAAGAAAAGGTAGGTCCCTTCGTAAATAAATACTGCACGAGCTGCCACGGCAGCCGAGCTAAGGCGGGGATTAATCTACAATCAGCACTGAAGAACCCCAGTGGGGAGTCCGCCGCGTTACATTGGAAAAAGGCGGTGGCGAATGTCAAAGTACATGATATGCCACCGGAAGATGCCTCCAAGAAACCGACCGATGAAGAGCGCCAGCAGTTCGCCGATTGGATCGGTAAACTAAAATATCTGGCGCCGCGTGATCCTGGGCCTTTTGTCATTCGACGACTCACAAAAAACGAATACGCCAACACTCTGCGCGACCTGTACGGGATGGACCCAGCAATCGCCGAAAGTCTCCCTAATGAAGTGGTGGGCGAAGGTTTTCTCAATTCAATATCCTCATTACAATCAGAATTGTTCCTCGACATCGCCAACAAGGTTGTCAATCAAGTCGTGGCTCCGGAAGGCAAGCCACCCACCGTAGCCCAGAAACACCTATTCGGGGAGATTCCGGTCAAAGGCACCGATCTTCGCAAGGCCGCCCGTGAGGTTGCGCGTTCATTGGCCCGAGATGCGTACCGGCGACCACCGACTGAATTGGAATTGAATGTACTAGTCGATATCTACGATCTCGCCCGGAAAAACGATCTCAACCACATGGCGGCATTGGGCCTAATGCTCAAGGCCGTGCTAGTTTCACCACAGTTTCTTTTCATTACGCCCGCGGAGGAACCGGAGTCAAAAGATGCTATCGTTCCGCTAGATGACTACCAGTTGGCTTCGCGCCTGTCATACTTGCTGTGGGCTGCGCCACCTGATGCGGAACTGGCCGCTCTGGCTGACAAGGGCGCACTGCAAAAGCCTGAAATCATACGGACCCAGATTGGACGACTCTTGAAGGACACTCGGTCGCGCGCGTTGTACGATGGCTTCGGCGCGCAGTGGCTGCGAGTCAACAAATTGGACGGACAAATCTTCGATCCAAAAATATTTCCGCAAATGACACCAAACCTGCTTACGGCGATGATGGAGGAAGCTCGCCTGTTCTTTGAAAGCATTGTGCGCGAGAACCAAAGCGTGGCGCGATTCGTGGATAGCGACTACACATTTCTAAATGAACCACTAGCCAAGGTGTATGGCCTTAAGCAATCTGTGAGCGGATTAAAGATGCAACGTGTGAAACTGACGAATCCCAATCGCGGGGGCATTCTCGGCATGCCGGCCACACTGGCGACCACCTCATTTCCCAACCGCACCAGCCCCGTCAATCGAGGCGTGTGGGTACTGGAACAGATTCTCGGCGAACACATCCCGCCCCCGCCGCCCGATATCCCCGAACTCGAAGAGCAGGATCACAAGGACGTGAAGGGACTCACGTTGCGCAAACGCACGGAACTACACCAATCGGAATCCACTTGCCGCAATTGCCACAAGATTCTTGACCCGATCGGCTTTGGCTTGGAGAACTTTGACGCCATCGGCCAATGGCGCGAGAAAAACGACGAAGGGCTCATAATCGATTCGGCAGGCAAGCTGCCTGATGGAAAAAAGTTTTCCACTCCGGCGGAATTGAAGCGCCTTTTGGCCAAGCGGGAAGCCGATCTCGCCCGCAACTTCACCGAACGGCTCATGGCCTACGCACTGGGTCGACAGTTGAGGGGCTACGACGATGTTGTCATCGACCAAATAATGGTTAAAATTGCCAGAGACAATTATCGCATGCGTACAATCATCACCGAGGTCATCACCAGTTACCTGTTTACACACCGCAGAATAAAAGGATGAAAATCGTGAATATTAATCACCCCATACAGGGTCCAAAATGAGTGATATGGAGAACAGTACTTTAGTCAATCGCCGCACCTTTCTGAAAGGCGCGGGCGTTTCCCTCGCGTTACCGTTTATGGATTCTTTGAGCTGGGCCGCCGGCACAAAGGCCGCCAAGCCACCGGTGCGATTGGCATTCATGTATATGCCGCACGGGGTCATCATGGACCAGTTCTGGCCAAAGAGTCAGGATCAATTCCTTAACTCACCGCCGCCCATCATCCAGTCGTTGAAGCCGATCATGGGCCAGTGCCTGATGATGAAGGGAATTTCCGGTGTACCCATTGCCCCATTTAACGGAGCACCCCATGCGCTAGAGTTGTCAACTTGGCTCACCGGTCGATTGCCGGATGCCGATTCCCGCGGCCGTATCAATATCGCCATTTCTGCCGATCAGATCATGGCTAACTACATTGGAGCCCACACCTTGCTACCTTCGCTCGAACTGGCAACCATGCCACAGACTTGGAAAGAAAATCAGGAAGGCCTGCACGAGGGTTACTACAATCATTGCAGCTACCGCTCCCCCACGCAACCCGTGCCGGCCGAGATCGATCCACGCAATGTCCTGAACCGACTCTTCGGCAAACGTGGCAAGGAAGGCAAAGTCACCCAGGCCAATCCGCTCGACCGCCAAATGCTCGACCGCGTGCTTGGTGGCGCCCGCGACCTGCGCCGCACCTTGGCCAAGGTCGACCAGCAAAAGCTCGACGAATATCTCGACAGCGTACGCTCGGTGGAACGCCGCATCGCTGCGATCGAAAGCCGCCAACAGGATGCTGCCTTGGAGAAGAACGGCGTCAACCCCTCCAAACGCCACGCCACAGACTCAGCCCCCATTGAGGTAAAAATTCCCGAGGGCGACAAGCGCAGCGAATACATGCAGGTGATGTGCGACCTGACCGTGCTCGCTTTCCAGACTGACACCACGCGTGTTAGCACCTACGTCGGCTCCCGGCCCAACGGCGCGTCTTATCCCGAGCTTGGTTTCTCCAACCAACACCATTCGCAGACTCACTACGGCAAGGATCAGGAAAAGATCCGTAAGGTGGCGGCAATCAACGAATTCAACGTCGCACAGTTCGCCTACATGGTGAAGAAGATGCACGCCCTCAGGGAAGGCGACGGCACCCTGCTCGACAACTGCATCATGATGTGGGGCTCAGGATTGGAAGACGGCAACAAGCACCAACGAGAAAACCTCCCATTCATTCTTGCCGGTAAAGGCGGTGGGACCCTCAAGACCGGCCGTTTCCTGCCCAATATTCAGGGCAACCAGGGAGATCTCCTCACCACCTTACTCTCGTGTGTCGGCGTACCTCTGGACCGTCCAATCGGTATTGCGACCAAGCAGATTAACGAGATAAAGGCCTGAAAATCTTCCCCTAAACCCCTGCAGCTCTTGCCTCCTCGTATTCCTACGATGAATCGTAGCTCACAGGGTCGCTTCGCGGTCCGGAAAGAAAAGCGGGTGAGTAAGGAAAATACCAAGAACTAGGCTTGCCTTAGAGACTCACTGATATAGCGCATTAAGCCGATCAGACGTTCCTGTTCAATCCCTTCCAATCCGTCTGATTCCATGAGTTCCTGAAACAGCACGCTCGCCTGAGTTTTCATGTAGTGTTGATCGGCTGGGTTGAGCTGGAGCAGCTGATTATGAAGGTCATTGAAACAATTCTCCCAGTCCATGGTTGGCATCAGTTTAATCAAACGGTCTGCTGAGCCGGGTCCGAACTTTTCATCCACCCATGTCTGTTCTATGGGTGAAAATTCCTCATCCAAAGCTACTAGGTACAGGATGCACAGCTCAAGGGCACTGATCAGTTCTGGGCTGAGGTGATTGAGCTCTCCATCAATTTTTGAGGGCTCTGCCAAAGGGGTGACTATTTGCCGTAAAGTCGGCAGGGGTGTGACACCACCGGAGCTTTCCAGAGGCGGCGGCAGGACCTTGGATGATTGGCCACCTAATGCCGTGAAAACAGAATAGCCTTCCTTCAAAAAGTCTCCAATTTGCTCCGGCTTGAGGTTTTCGTTCAACTCGCGGATATAGATTAAAAACGTGTGATCAGCTTCAATGCAGGTCTCCTTCCTCTGGGCGAAGAAATCGAGCTTCTCCCTGTCGAAAAAATTTAAGATCGCAGGTTCATCATCTCCGTTCAGGACGAACAATTTGGAAAACTCAGAGTGTTCATCAAAACCAATTTCTTTCATAATGATATTAGTCCTAATGGGCATCCCCGTCGCCTTCAGAAAGGGACGCGCGAACTTGTTCTGGAAGGCTGCGAAGATCTCGTCTAAAAATCCTCCAGTGGGCCTCAAAGTGAATTTTGGTAGACGCAGTGAATCATGTTCGAAAGCGACTATAACATATACGTATGTCATGGTAGATGAGCTGTAACCACCGCTACCTAAGGTGTAGCTGTATTCAAATAATGTCATTCCCACGTTGTCCGTCTTTGTTTTAATCACATTTGCCATTCTTCGGTTCCCCCCTTTATTGAACAGAGGGAAAACCTGCATTTTTTCCAATAGTTCGTTATCCTGTGTGGGTGAAAATTCAAACCCGTTTTCCGTCGCCCATGCATTCAAGGTCAGAATTCGATCTTTATTCCTGCGTATCTGCTCTTTATTCCTGCGTATCTGCTGGGGAGCAGCCAGGATTAACACCACGATGACAAAGACAATATAGAGTGCGGTAATGAGTGGTGTCGGATTCAGCAGAAGCTCGACAAAGTCGGACCAATCTTCAATTTCCCCGTCCTTTTTGTTGGAATCAACTGTGGAGTTTTTATCAGCGGACGGGGTTTCCTTTTGCGTCTCTTCGGAACCTCCAGTCAGCGCACTCTCTTGGGCAAGAGCAGTGATAGGACACAAGAACAATAAAGCCCATAATACATAAATGATACGCACTTGCATGAATACCGATCGAGAATAATGAATCCTTCCTGCCACAAACAAAACTGTGAGTAGTCCTTTCACGGCTTAGCGAATCCTACCCCACCATCCTGATTCAGAGAAGTTCAGAGGATCATCACTTCAATCCCACTGTTTTCCCAATTCTCCGGAAAAACACTGAGAACCATCAGAACGACGAATCTCACATCCCAACAACACTGAGACATAGGGAGAACATTGGGAGAATTGGGTCTCTCAGGGTTTTCTGAGT
>CAJWKQ010000030.1 GCA_913041895.1 uncultured Verrucomicrobiales bacterium | reverse complement strand
TTGACCCTATGCCCGTCTGGAAGGCAAACGGAAATGGCTTGGCCAAAATAATCGGAACCAAGTTCTGGACTGGCTCAAAGAATTTCCCGTTCCACAAAAATACCCCATCTGATTTTAAACCTCAGTTTCAAGGCTACCGCAAAATCGATGGCCATCCCGAGTTCCACTACACTATTGGTGACATTGATATTTACGAACGCAGTACCGCTCTGCCCTCGGGCATGGGGTTGACTCGTCATTTTCGAATCCCAAATATCACTTATCCCCTACACATCACGATCGCCTCGGTAAACACAAAAGTCTCGAAGGGGAAAATCAATCAAGGAGTCGTCACTTTGACCAGTGAAGAAGCCAAAAGTTTTACCATCACCCATAGCCACACCCACGGGAAATGAAACGTACAATTTTCCTACTCTTCCTAATCGCAACCCTTTCCGTTCGCGGAGCCGGCATCAATGACTATTACAAGGTTGAGAACATCCCCGCCCCCAAGGGGCTGGATGTGCAAATTGGTGGCCTGACTTTCCTGCCCGATGGACGAATGGCCGCCTGCTTTCACCGGGGCGAGGTCTATACGTACAACCCAAAGACAAAAATATGGAAACTCTTTGCTGACGGACTGCACGAGCCACTAGGGATTATCGCTGAGGATAACCACACGCTGGTCGTTATGCAGCGCCCTGAGCTAACGCTCCTACGTGACACCGACGGCGATGGCGAGGCTGATCATTACCAGACCATAAGCGATGACTTTGGCATGACCGGAAATTATCACGAGTTTTCCTTTGGCCCCACCCGTGACAAGGAGGGCAACTATTACATTGGTCTCAACCTCGCATCCAGCGGAGCGAGCATCCGGCCTGAGATCCGCGGGGAATTCAGGCATTACGGCATTTCGCGTGAACAGTTCTATAAGAACCATAAAACCGGCTCTGGGCGCATGTATTCAGCTACGCCTTACCGGGGATGGATCATGAAAATCACACCCCAACACAAAACCATTCCTTTTGCGTCGGGCTTTCGCTCCCCCAACGGGGTCAATTTTGATATGCAGGGAAGACTGTGGGCCAGCGACAATCAGGGAGATTGGTTGGGAACCAGTAAACTGTTTCATGTAAAGGAAGGTAACTTTTATGGACACCCTGCCAGCCTTGTGTGGACCAAGGAATGGGAAAAAGGACGCAATCCACTCAAGGTGCCCCCGGCTGAATTTGATGAAAAGCGCACGCGAGCCGCGGTGCTTTTCCCTCAGGGGAGCATGGCCAACAGTCCCACTCAGATGCTTTCTGATACCACAAAGGGAAAGTTCGGCCCCTTTGCAGAACAACTGCTGGTGGGCGAAATGAACCGACCCCGCATTATGCGAATCCTCGTTGATGAAGTGGCGGGGGAAACCCAGGGTGCCTGCCTGCCATTTATGGACAATGGCGGACTGCGCCGGGGCATGCACCGTTTTGCTTTTGCTCCAGATGGAAGCCTGTGGGTTGGTCAAACCCATCTTTCATGGGTCGGAGCTAATGGCATACAACGAATTAGCTGGACAGGGAAAATGCCAATGAGCGTTTTGGCCATGAACCTGACCGATACCGGCTTCAAGCTCTCCTTCACCAAGCCACTCTCTAAAGTTACAGCAGAAAACTTCGCTTTCCAGCGTTACTACTACAAATACCACCAGAGCTACGGCTCGCCACAGCTCGGAAAAGAACTCATCAAGGTCACGAACCTCAATCTTGCCCCCGATAGAAAATCAGTATCCATCGATCTGGAGAAACTCAACCCGGGCTATGTTTACCAGCTCAATTTAAAGAATGTCACTGCATCCGATAAAACACCCGCACTAAACACTTATATCTGCTACACGCTAAACCGTCTCACTAATGGTGATAACAAGGCGCCGCATCTCACTATTGGCAATAGCAGTAAGTCCAGACCGGCCAAATCGGCAGCAAAGGTTGTGCAGGCCAAACTGGCAACTCTCAGAGGAGCCAATCAAATTTTCGAAGCGGAAGATGCCGGGAGAAAAGGGCCCACCTTGGCCAAGAACAATGGCGGCTACACCGGTAAAGGTTTTACCGACTTCCAAGCTGACTCAGGAGAACACCTCAACTGGCTGATCCAAATCAAGGATGGGGGTGTATACTCTCTTTCCTTTCGTTATGCCTTGGCCGGCGGTAACCGCCCATTGCAGCTCAAGGTCAATGGCAAGGTCATCGCCAAGGCTCTGCCCTTCATCAGCACCGGCAGCTGGTTAAACTGGAAACCCATCAGCATTGATGCACCCCTGAAGGTTGGACTAAATGAAATCCTTGTGGAATCCACCGGAGCCAGCGGTCCCAATATTGACCATCTCCTTATCAGGCGCAAATAATCTGAATGCATACCGTCGCTACATTCTACCGGTTTACAGATTTGCAAGACCACGAAATTTGGCGAGATCAGCTCAAAGAGCAGTGCGAAAAAAATGATGTCTTGGGCATCATCATTCTGGCCAATGAAGGACTTAATGCGACCATCGCTGGGCCGAAAAAAGGAGTTACAGCGGTTTTGGAATTCATTGGTTCGGATCAGCGTTTCAAAGGGTTACCTCACCGCGAATGCACCTCAGAGGACCCACCCTTCAACCGATTGCGCATTATCATTCGTCCTGAAATCGTCACATTGGGCGACAAATCCGTTAACCCTAATGAAGCGGTCGGAGAGTATGTGCCCCCAGAAAAATGGAACGAACTAATCAACGATCCAGATTTGCTACTCATTGACACACGCAACGATTATGAAGTGCAGATTGGAACGTTTAAAAATGCCATCAATCCGGACACTCAAACTTTTGGACAATGGGACAAATACGTTAAAGAAAACCTAAATCCGGAAAAACAAAAGAAAGTGGCTATGTTTTGCACTGGTGGCATCCGTTGTGAAAAAGCCTCCGCCCATATGTTAAAAAATGGATTTGATAAAGTATACCATTTGCAGGGCGGCATTTTGAATTACCTTGAAAAGATAAAACCTGAAGAGAGCCTTTGGGAGGGCGAATGCTTTGTCTTTGACCATCGCGTCTCGGTTTTACACGGATTAGAAGAAGGAACTTGTGAAATCTGTTTTGGATGCCGATGGCCACTAGAAGCTGAGGATCTCAAATCTGAAAAATACGAACCGGGTATCTGCTGCCCTAGATGTGCGGATGAATTAAGCTCAAAAAGAAGAGCCAGCCTTACAGAACGACACAAACAGGTCATGCTTGCCCAAGCCAATAATCGCGAACATATCGGCCAACATTTTGAATCTTTGGAAGAATGATTCAGGGTTTGTAAACCCTCTTGGCGTTAGCCAGCACTTCCTCACGCTTAAACCATGTTTTGCGCTCTTTCTCTTCCGAAAAAAGTGGCGATTGATCACTATAATGTGGAGATTTTGAATCCACCGTTGCACTGCCAAATTGATGAATAGCCCATGACTGAAGCTTGCCATTTTTATCCCACTCTACAAATTGAATAAAACAATCACCGGCTTTGGCGCTCAAAGTACCATCCTTTTGCGGCTCACCATAAATGGCCCTTAAAGTGTCTGATGCGCCCCCCAGCGGAAAACTTTCACCCCCCCTTACGAGACGATTCACTTTACCCCACTCTACATCCACTCGGCCAAAATTCTTACGCAAAGCCTTAGAAGTTTCGCGTAGATTCTCAAGAAATTTATCCTGATTAAATTTCAACTTCACGGCATTGGATCGTGGCCGGAAAGTCATCAATACTAGTGCTGCAGAACGGTTGGCTTTATCAAAAGATCCATCCCAATCTCGTATTAGCTCCAACTCCTCCTGCAGCTCTGCATCTGCAAGCTTTACAGTATCTATAAAATTACCAATCACCTTTCTAAAGTTGGATTTGGCCGCGTAAGATTTATCATACTTATAAGCGAAAAATTCTTCTCGAGTAATTTCCTTATCGCCCCCAAACAGCTCCAATGCGCGGCGTGCTCGGTTGGTCATTTCTTTCTCAATCCCACAAGACGGATCAAACTTTTCTTCATCTGGGTTGCCATCGCCTAAAGTAGTTTGGAAGGGATTACTGTTGCAGTTCTGAAGAAACCCTGCAGCTGGATTCTCTACCTGAGGTAAATCATCAAATGGAATATATTCGTCCCAGATCAAATCACGACTGTTGCCCTGCAAGGTTCCACTCCAATCATGACCAAGAGCACGTTTAGGTATTAGCCCATTATAGACATAAAAAATATTACCTTCCTTATCTGCATAACCAGTGTTGAACATTGAAAGGGCTTGCACCCTCATGGCTTCTTTAAATTCACCAAGATTTTTTGCTCGCCCCATCCTCCACCATTGTTCCAGCTGACGGAATTGATCCATACCACCGTATCTAATGGCATAAACTTTTTCTCCAACACGCATGGAGGGCCCGAATATGGAATATAACAATTCTCTCTTAACTGTTAGCCGATAGTCTTTGATTAATTTAACTTCAATTGGAGCCACTCTCTGTTCTAGCTCCAGCCATTTTCCATCAACCTTGTACTGGTTTTTGTTATTCGGATTTATCTCTAGTTCAAAAATATCAACCAAATCAGGCTGATTTACTGTATGGCCCCAAGTTATGTTTTCATTATGCCCAGAAAGAATCACCGGAGAGCCTGGAAACAACCCTCCATATACATTATTCTTATCAGTGATCAAATGAGCCTCATACCAAGCAACCGGCCCAGTCCAAGGCTGATGTGTATTAATACAGACGCGCGTAGCTTGATCAGCAGAACGACTCGGACTGACAGCCAGAAAATTTGAGCCAACCGGGGCTCCACCCGGATTCAGGACACTGGCATTTTTTTGAGGTTTATCAGACGGCTTCATAAGCCGGCCAATGTCCCGATGTAAACCAATGAATAAAGGTAACTTGTGAACAAACCCGGCTATCAAATCCTGTGGTTTTGCAGGCCAGATAGACGGTATTAGCAAATCTCTATTCCGACTGGCATATAGATTTAGGCCATCAGCATAACCCTGGCACAACGACTGCAACTCAGGATCTAGTTTGACAAATCGCTCATCCATTCCTTCCCAAATTTTGGTTAGGTGAACATAATAATCATTGGGTGCCGCTTTAATTCCTTCGACTGAGGCAAGCTTCCCACGAGCAGCCAAAATCACCTGCTCAATTGTTTTGAAATCATCTTCAGCATGTGCATAGGCCAAACCGTACGCGACATCTGCGTCGGTTTTACCTATGACATGCGGAACTCCCCATTTATCACGGATAATTTTTACTTCATATTGATCAGCACGTTTTAAGCTGGCAGAAAAGTCCGGAACGTGTTCAGCAGCAAACAGCTGATTCACCCCAAGGTAGGACCCAAAAAAAAGAACCCCCAATACCGGCAAACCTTTAAGGGGATTCTTATATAACACATCCAATAGCCACGCGGGGCTCACCAACAAAAATTGAATGTCTTCAGTGAAAGCCGGCCTTTTGCCTTCCATATGATGCCCAATAAACTGACCCACCCAAGCCAAAACAAACATAACTAAAGACACCATCAACAGCGAGTAGGGACTCATCTCAAAACTGATGCACAACAGGCTTGCCATTAAACCAAAAACCACCATCCCTAAAAAGCTACCAACCGATAAAGTAAGGTAATACAGAGCTGCCAAACAGATGAAAATAGCACCAACATTTAAGGTCAGAAAATATTCAGTTGTTGGAATGGCCACATCGGCAATCTTTATACTCCAAAGCAAACCAATTAAACTCAGCGCGATGGCAGGTACACAGAAAAAATGAATCAATCGATTGGTGGAATGTTGATGGAACTCTTCATACCTCTCTATGAGTTTCTCGCACTTACTTAAACCTGATGACTTGGATTGATCATTCATGACAGAGCCGGCTAAAATGGCGAAACTAAAGCTTAAATAGCCGCAAGGTCAAGCGATGCAACACATCAAGACTAAAGAGCCCCCTCCCTCGAAGATATTACAGATAATTGAGCATATTGTGCCTATTGCCCTCGGTCTTTTTCTTATCAAGGTTGGCATTATGCATTTTACTGAGCCGGATTGGTTTGAACCAATTGTTCCAAAAATTCCAGGAAGCGCAAAATTCTGGGTATATATCAGCGGTGCTGCCGAGATAGCACTTGGGATTGGGCTTATTATTCCATTCTCAAGGAAATGGAGCGGCTACGCTACCGCAGCGTTTCTAATTCTAATTTACCCCGCTAACCTGAATATGTGGATCAATAATCTAGAACTGGGAGACGGCACATCCCTTTCACCCACCGGCCATTTGATTCGCTTAATAATACAGCTTCTGGCCATTGCAGTATGTATATGGATTAGCCGAATACAGGATACAATTGTGGAAGTCCGAGAGTAGAACGTACACTTATAATGCTCCAGTTAACGTACGTTAAAGGCACTTCAACCGTTGACCGGCTCAGCCTTCTTGATGTAGTCAGGATCAATCTCTACGCCCATTCCCGGATCCTTGGGGCATACAACGATTCCGCTCTCAGCTTTGAGAGACGAACTCTTACTTTGGCATGGAATATCGCTTTCGCCCTTGAATTCTTGATGAGCAGTGATATTCGGGATAAAGCTGGCAAAGTGCAGAACGTTAACATAACCAAGGCCTGAACCAGACATATGAGGCGTACACTTCAGGCCGGCAGCCTCAGCCATCTTTGCCACACGAACCCCCCGGATAAATCCTCCATTATAATGGAGGTCGGGTTGCACAATATCCATTGCTCGATTTGCGATTGCCCATCGGAATCGCCGCATACTGTATTCCTGTTCACCTCCGGCAACTGGTATCTTCAAGGCTTTGGTGACCTCCTTGGTTTCCCACAAGTGATCGAACGGAACGGGTTCTTCATAAAAGGCGTAATCATTTTCCTCCAGTAGTCGGCCTATTCGAATGGCATCTTTCACTTCGTAGGAACTGTTTGAATCGGCATAAAGCGTAACCTTACCACCCAATGCCTTGCGGATATAAGGTATTAGCTTCTCAGTACGTCCCGATATCTTATCCTCAATACGCTTCATGCGACCGCCGATACGAATTTTGACTGCTTTTGCTCCTGTTTGGGCAATAAATCTTCCTAGAACATTGGCTTCCTGTTGCGGTGTATTACGGCGGTTACCACTGGCGCGATAAATGGCTATATCTCGTTGGCGAATCTTTCCAAAAAGTTCACCCAAAGGAACACCACGTACCTTGCCGATCAAATCAAGTACACCCATCTCCAACGCGGCCTGACAAACCCAGAATGCTAACCCCTGCCATTTGTAATTGCTACTAAAGCGGTACAACTCATTTAGTAATGATTCTATTTTGCAGGCATTTTTTCCAACGAAGAATCGCCCGACGCGACTGTTAAAAATCGGGTAGCAATCTTTCAATCTGAGCGAATTAGGGGCAGTCACACTTTCGGCTCCATCCTTTGACCGAATGCGAACAAGGAAATTACTCTTATTACGAAGCAACTCTACTGACTCGATTACAATTGGCTCCCGTAAATAATCCGGCCTAAGAACAGGTGTCTCATCAATGCGTCTTAATTGGTCTGAATCAATCGATTGTGCATGCAACTTTTTTGGGAAAGATGCCCACATACACCCAGCAGCTATACTTGTTGTCTGCAGAAAACGACGACGTCTCATGAATGGTAGCTAGAACCAATTTTAGAGAACTTTTCCATATACTCAAAGTTAATCTCTAGAGGCAACTTCCCCCCTATCATAGGAGTTTTTTTTTGCTTTCCCCTCAGAATGCTCCGGATGCATAGCGGCAATGTGATCTGCCATGCCTTTTTTCCGTTTACCACAATAGGGACATTTTTCGCCATTCAACCTGTCTAATTTTCTTTCGACTTCGCCGTTATGTTTTCTTCCATGGAATATATACCAAAAGCCAATGATCACTGAAGCCACTATCAGAAATGGAATCCAAAATCTCGGATAGTCACGAATTGATGTGTACAATTCTGCAATGATCTCAAGAAACTCGATCGCACCTCCAAGCGCTTCACATCCTGTTAAGGCCAATGCGCCAATGACCAACGGAATTATCTTGGCTTGGAAAATATTCATACGAGCTGCGCCAAATTTCGCCAGAAATATATTTTAGCACCTGCAGTAAATGCATGAATACTGTAAAAATACAGTTTTATTATAGTCCGGCAGTTTCGGTTTTATATAAATGAATCCAGAGCTTGCACTCGGAACCTCTACTTCAAAAAAGCCGCAATACAGTTACTTTCCACGACCGGTATCACCCTCAGGATTCAGCAAAAAATCAAATCGGCCAGCCACGTTTCCTAAAGCTTGAATATGATCAGGGTTAGTAACTGGTTTCCGCGCCCGATCAAACAATTCCTGCCTGGACCGAACTACCTCCACCGGAGCATCTCTTATTTCACGGAATAACGCAGTCAATGGCAGCTTCATGTGCCCCCAATTAAATTTCTCACCCTCCTGTTTCTCCAAACCTTCTTGAACCGAATCGAGGAACAACTGATCTGCCGCAGCATTCTGGCCGATATAATGAAGCATAGCATCACGAATCGCATACCGGGCAACGTCATCAGTAATTCGATCATCATTTACCAGTGACTCAAGAAGCGATACTACGCCAACTCCCAGCACCTGTCTTAGATAAGATAACGCCAAACCGTCCAATGAACCATCAGTTCGCACAAGCATTGCTTTGGCATTTCCCACAAACCGCATGTCTTTGTGTTTTACCAAAATAGCAAATAAATAGCCGCGGGCCTGGTGGTTTAAACTGGCAGCGCTTTCCTCACCCGATTCAACAGGCAATTGCGCCAAAAGCTCCAGTGTCCTTTCTAATATTAGTTCAAGATGTTTTCCCGGAGCAATTCTTTGGAGTGCAATTTCCAGATACGCCACCTCAATTCCTCGATCGGTTGATTCTAGAGTATCCACCAGGAGTGCCTCTGCTTGTTCAGTGCCAATATTGGTGGCGACCTCTAATAAGCCGATGCGTAGCGTAGGAGGAAAAGCGTCAAAATTTGGTTTTGGAAAGCCCCTAAAGTAAGCCCAAGTACTACCAGCACCCTTTGACTTGCCTTCCTCGCGAGCAGGTTTGCCAAGTTTTCCGGCTACCCCAGATTTAGTTTTTTTGTCGGCTTGATTGGCTTTTTTGTTGGTCTTTTTGTTGGCTTTAATAGCGCTAGGAAATTCTTTGTCTTGAAAATCATCATCAATTAGAAATTTTCTAATGACGGGCAGTGCATCATCACCAAAATCAATTAGGGATTCGAAATAAAAAACCGCCCTTTTTTCAGTCCGTTCCGAAGAAGGATCCAACTCAATCAACAAATCAAGAATAGCTTGTGCTGGCAGAGATGAATCAGAATCCTCAACAGGAACTTCAACTCGAGTCTCTATAATTTCGACTCGCCCGGCCTGCGATTTAGCTATTTTGACCTCACGCTGAGCCGCAGCAAGCTGGTTGCGCAAAGCCTCATTTTCGTCTGCCTCAGCATTTTCCCGTGTGGGGGTTGGCCTAAGAGCTAACACCAGAATAACCCCCAAAAGAGAAAGAGTTATAAAGACATAAAACTTTTTCATTCTGAAATAATTACCTAATCACAAGCTGCCAAAAAAAAGGCTTTAAGAAAAGGAAAACTGAAAATTGCAGTCTATATATACGGTTTATTGAGTCGGGCCCAGAGGCAGGACTCCCAGTCCATTTCCTAGTTACTCGAAGTAGTTTTAGCAAACTTTTCCATATACTCAAAGTTTCATCTCTACACATTAGCTCCTCCTGGCATTGGAAATTTCATTGAAGGTCTTATTCTTTCAATTTGGATTTCAGTTCCTTAACGCCTTGTCTTAGTTCATCTAAATTTATCCCTGTGTTATCAGGCTTAATATTCTCTGGTGCGGCAGTATCAGATGAGATTTGCTTTAGTTCCTCACTCAAAACATTTCTAGAGGTTAGATCTAGTTGCTTCATGCGCGTCAGAGTGATAGCAAACATTTCAAACAAGGCCTTTAATTGTGATATTTTACTAATGTTTCCGGAGCATTCGAAATGAAGGGCATCGATTGTTTTACCTCGCATCTCAAAAAATAGAAATTCAGGTTGCTCATAGAGCAAATCCTTAAGTTTTCGATCATTAAACAACAACTTGATCTTGTGCTCTTCATTGCACTTAATAATAAACTTTTTGTCAAAAGCGACGTCTCCAACCTCTATGTCCTGCATCATAAAAAGCTTCTCGACTGAATTCAAAAAATTCGCAGGGTAAATTTTAAACCGTAGAGAATGTTTATTGATGAAAGGAGCCCGTATACGCGTGTAAATTAGAGAGTCTTCGAGCTTGTCTTCCCCCTGCGTACTGCACGGAACCACAGTATATCTGTTCAGTATGATCTCCGAACCGTCATGCTTGTATTTAAGATGACTGACTTCGTTCCATAAATCGTCATCAATATATTTATCACCAAACTCAGGGCTAAGGGGCAACCAGCTCGTATGCTTTATCTGTGCGGATCGATAACACTGCAAATCCATTAATTATTATTTCCCAGAATAAAAATAATTGCAACAGCCCAGGATAAACTGAAAGTCTGTAATTCGGAGTTTCCGAAGTTGACTCCGGAGGTAGGACTCGAACCTCTACTTCAATACGTTAACCGTGCAGTTGATCTCAGAGCGCACCGATTCACCCTTGGAGCCCTTAATATTATAGCGAATACGCAGGGTCATGCATTTTTGCAATTTCGGCATTTTTAATACCACTGTTTTGCCATCACTGCTTAAAGAGGCTTCGGTAATTTCCAATGTATCTCGACCCTGCTTATCGGGATTACTCACCAAGTAGTCCCGCGATCCATATCCGCGGGTCCGCCGGTAATTACACATTTCCGCAGCGTAACTCTCAGGATCAGCCGCACTTTCCTTATCCAATGGCTCACTAAAGGTCAGGCTCACGCCTTTTTTGGTTACAGAATATTTAACCGGAATATGCAGGGCTTTACCCGTATAACGGAACCGGTAGAAACCACCGGCTTGAGATTTATTACCTGCCCAACCAAAAAGTCCACAGGCATATAGCTGACCGTCTACTGGATGGAAACGTCCCCTCATCACTCCAGTGGGTGTTTCAGCTATAGGCAGGCGACTTACCCCGCCTTGAGGCACTCCGTCCACAACTTCGTAAGGAACAGTAAATAACCGCCCCGTCCCATAGCTTAAATTGATGAGTGTCCCTTTGAGAGGTCCCCACTTGTCACTAGTCACCCACAATTGTTCTGAGGGTGAACGGTCTACACTATTGTGAATCCATACAACCGGTGGATCATAATCCTCGGGATCACGCCCCGGCACGTAGGAACCCATATAACCGTAAAAACCATCCTGTTTAATCAGGTTAATTCTATTCTTAGGTGTCCAGTGTCCTTCCTGATCACTGGCAAAAAAGGTTCCATCACCATTGACGGTCACTCCATTAGGGGCACGAAAGCCATTGGCAATACGCCAGCTCTTGGAACCGTCCTTACTCACCTTGATAATGGAACCGTGGTGTGGAACCAACCCATCCTTTGCATGGCGGGCGGCCTTGGCAAAATAGAAACTGCCTTCCGCATCAGTCTGCAAATCCATGGCAAACTCATGGAAATGTTCGGTCACCTGATGGTCATTATTAAAATTCTCATAAAAATCAATCTCACCATCGTCATTCAAATCATGTAGACGCGTGATTTGATCGCGGCAGCAGACATAAATGGTTTCATCGACAATTTTCAAACCCAGCGGCTGAAACATCCCCGCAGCAATACGTCGCCAAGTGAGCTTACCCTTGGGTAAATCAAGACCCTCCACAATCCATACATCCCCCTGCCAGGTACAAACAGCTGCGCGCCGATTGTCCTTAAAGAAATCAAACCCACCCAAACGCATCCACGATTTCCATGGGTTGTCATTAGGCAGAATGAAAGTATCCGTTGCGTAAGGACCGGTCGCCAATCCAGGCTGTATCTTGGTTTCCACTGTCTGTTCCCATTTGGCTTTTCCTCCTTGAGTCAGCTTCATGAGGTTGGGGGTTTCCGTACCAGACTGTACTTTTGCAACCACCTTGGAAAATTCGCCCACGTCTCCTCGCATTCCGCTCCAGATCAAGACACGCAATTTGTTGGCCTTGGTAGAAGCAGGGATACGCAAACGCAGATTGTTCTGATCCTCAAGATTCCATAAGCCTGTATCCCCCAGTAAAGCCGCAGCGATTACCGGCTCATTGGCCTTTGGATCATTTACGACTTTAACCTTCTGCTCCTTGGCTTTGCCTCCGATAAGAACCTGTGCGCTCCCTCCAAACTGTAATGCCTGACCATTACGACCTTTTACCAGCTTTGCGCCTTGATTGTTACCCTCATAACCGGAGCCCTTGCTGTTGGCAATCTTTGCTCCTTTTACCTCATTAAAATTCCAACTGGCTACAGCGTCAGAAGGCCCTTTACCCCCAGCCAAAGCTGAAAGCTCTTTTTCTGAAAGCACTCGTTTAAAAACCTGCACCTCATCCATCTCTCCATTAAATGGGGGCATAAAATCTGTAGCCGTATAACCCAATCGCACGATGTGGCCAGCTTCATCGCTACTCTCCAATGTTTTGCCCGCCACCTTTTTCCCATCTACATAAAGAGTTACCCTTCCTGACTTTGTACGGGTTGCCCCAACATGATGCCATTTATCATCATTTACTCTAGGGCCACCGGAGACCTGCCCCACCCAGCCCACATCATAACCAACCCTACCTCCGCGCACGAAAAGTGTTTTTCCATTTTTAACCCATTGTCCAGTTTGAGCAGCCTTTGACAGGATGGACCCACCGGCTTTTGTTTTGATCCACGCACTAATTGTTGTATCTGCTCTGCCAAACTCAAGCTGACCGGATGGATCCACCGAAGCAACCGAACCAGCTGACTTTAAAAGAACAATATTTTTACTTCCATCTAGATGCTGTGCTTCACTCCCTCTGGCAACCTGCATCACGATTTCTTTAGTGCCCGGTGCAATATGAAGGTTCCTAATAAAAACGTTTCCCCCCTGCAACGAAGGCATTTCTAAAACTCCACGGATACCAACGGTGTAGGATAAAACCACTTGATTCCCATGAACATAAAGGCCCTTATAATGTACCCAATCACGCGGAAGCGGCCCATAAGGCTTGTTATCCAAACCTCGGATACGCACATCGTCCTGCCATTTACCTTTGGGGCTCAGCCAGCCGGGCCCAACCATATTGGAAAAGGTTTGCTCACCACGGATGGAAGCGTGTGCACCATGCCGGCCGTCAAAGGCGATGCCTCGCCAATCAATGGAATCCCCTGTCCACGCCGCTGCTGAATTCATCAAGTCAGTATCATAAAGGATAAACGCCTTGCCTTGTGAAAAACCGCCTTCGCCCTTATCTAGGCGGATAGCAATTCCCTTGTTAACGATGCCCGCCCCACGCACTTCAAGCGAGGTGGTCAGATAGGGGCCATGATCCATCTCATCCCATTTGCCGGCAAAAAGCGGCAAGAAAATAAAAGTCGCCAAGAAAAGCGTGATTCGTTTCATAGAATGGAGAGATTCTACGCAGCTGACTGCGTGAAGCAACTACGGAAAAATTAATGATTGAATAAAAATTCAGCTGAATTGATCACAGCCCAAACCAAATCCTGTGCTGCAGCTTCTCGATCCTCTTTATTCGATTCGAAGTATTTCAAAATTATTGTTTTCTCCTGGTCGGTTGGCATACGCCCAAAGGCGACAAGATATATCTCCTCACCGATCTGATCCGGGGTTTTTTTGCTGTCAGCCAATTTCTTTACTCGCCCTTCCTTATGAATAATTTTCTCATGAAGTGTTTTTGCATGCATTAAATGTAATGCCTGAACAATGGTCCCCTTGGAATTGCGCTCGCAGGGAGGGTCACTACTTGAATTAGGCCGGCCAAAGGCATCCATAAATTCCGATCCGATCTTAAAATTCCATGTTTCCATTGCCCGAGCACCATTCCAAGTGGCAGAAAAGCTGGAAGGAGTTCCGGTAACATCATTCACAGCATCCATCAGTACTTCAGCCCCTAACCGACGCCGATAGCTACGAGAAAAATTCCGCGTATCACTTACATTAGATTCATTGGGTCGTGAGCTTAACTGATAAAGTCGGCTTTGAAGGATAGTTTTAATTAAAGCCTTTTGATCATATTTTATATCCACAAAATGTTTTGCCAGCGCATCCAACAAAGGTTCATTAACCGCTGGATTGGATGCTCGAATATCATCAACTGGCTCCACCAAGCCATGTCCAAAGAAAACACCCCAAACACGATTTACCATGGCACGTGCAAAGAAAGGGTTATCTGGTTTGCCTATCCAATCCACCAACTGATAACGTAGATCTGAACCTCCCTTTGAATCGATCACGGGCCCATCAGGCGGTTTAGGCAGAAGAGTTTCACCAGTTACAGGATGACTAACCGAGCCACTAGCTCCGTGATAGAACCACTCAGTACCCCCAGAAATGGGAGGAGAAACTCCCGCACCTTTGCGTTTAATCTGGGCAAAATATGCGGCCAAGGAATAGAAATCCCTCTGGGTCCATTTTTCGTTGGGATGATTATGGCAACGGGCACACTCAAGGCGCGTACCCAGAAAGATTTGGCTGAATATTTTCGCCATCTCCTCTGGAGTGCGCTTATCCCGATACACAACCGTTGGACCGAAACGATGAGTGCTTCCACTGGCAGCAATCATCTCACGCGCAAACGCATCCATCGGTTGATTTCTTCGAAAGGCATCACGCAACCACTGATCTAAAATATACACACTCTTGAGCCCCGCACGATCCGGATTTGGACGCACCAAATCGGCCCATTTATTGGCCCAATAGTCTGCATAAGCCGGATCACTTAATAGTTTTTCTATTAAGTGAGAACGTTTATCGGGCCTCTTATCGGCTAAGTAATCCTTTACCTCCTCTAAAACTGGCAAACGACCAACGGTATCCAGTGAAGCACGCCGAAGAAACTCTTCATCAGTGCAAAGTTCACTAGGCATAAGCCCCAAGCGCTGAAACTGGACGTAGGCGAGTTCATCGATAAAATTATTCACTGGAAGATCTGCATACTTTGATGCATGAACCTTTCGTTCAGCAGGAACCGCAACCCGAGAGATAGCTACTTGCCCCATGTAACGCGCGACAATAGTGCCTTCTCCATATATCTGCCCAACGGTAAAAACTCCATTACTTGAAACCTCAACAATTTCTCCATCATTTGAAACAAAATCAGTCAAGTCGGTCACATCTCGGATTTTACCGTCAGAAAAATGGGCCGTGACTCTGAGTGTTTGCCTGGCACCTTTTCGATAAATCCCGGCAGCGGGATTCACTGTCACACGCTCTACCGTAGCTTCACCCTCATACTGGTAAACCATACCTTCACGAATCCACTGCAGCAGCACCTTAGCCGATTCTGAGTCCGGCCGAATGCGTTGCCCTCCTTCATGTGGCACAGCCAAAGTAGCCTTTTTGTATATTAAACTCTCTTCTGGAAACGCCGGAAAAACCCGCCGTCCAAATGCGTCATGAGTAATCTCCTTCCAATCCTTACGAGTGTCGTAGGAAAATACAGAAAGGCTAAAACCATGCTGACCTTCAGGTTTTGCATGGCAGGAACCCGCACTGCACCCTGCCTTGTTAAGAACTGGCAATACGTCTTTCAAAAAACTCATCTCTCCAGATGCTTGAGGCTTTTTCATTTCAGGACTCAAGGTAGCTAAATGTTTGTTATTCTTCCAAATAAAGACCTCTCCTGAATGGCTTCCCGCTACTATTGTATTCCCATCTAAAGAAGCATCAACGGCATGAAACCAACCTTTTCCGCCCGTTAACTTGCGCTCTTTTGCAGTACTAGAACGTGAGGCTCCATCGTGAGTCTTTATCTCAGTAAAAACCCTAGTAATACCATCCTCGCACGCCGTAATAATAGTCTTGCCTTCAGATATCCACTTCAATTTCGTAACACCTCCTTTATGCGTACGAATCTCAGTCATTTTAAGTTTTGTTTTTAAATCCCAAACAAGTAACTGATGGTCCGCACTAGCCGTAGCCAGCTGCTTCCCATCTCCACTAAAGGCGGTGCTATAGACAGGGCCCTGATGCCCTTCAAAAGCAGCAATCGGTTTTTGATCATTTAAACCCCAAACCCGTGCGACTTCATCTCCACCAGCAGTAGCAATTTTCTGTCCATCTATGCTGATTGATATATCGTAGATAGAATCTTGATGAGCCTCCCAATGCGCAATCTGTTTGCCTTCAGAAAGAGCAAACTGTCTGACTACTCCCTTATTAGACGGCTGACTGTCAGCAGCAAAAATCGATTGACTGTCTGCTGAAAACGCCAGTGCCGTAACACGTCCTTCAAATCCATTAATTTGACGAACCGATTCCAACTCACTACTCCATAAGAACACCGACCTGTAATCACTGGATGCCAACCATTTTCCATCCGAACTCCAAGCTATTGCCTGAACCGAATCGAGATGACCCTCAAGGCGACCAGCAATTTTATTTTCCTCTTCAAGATTATAAACCACCAGTAGATTAGATCGTCCTACCGCAAGGCGTTTCCCATCAGGTGACAAAGCTACGGAAAGAGAAGGCAAATATCCCGACGGTAATTGTTTCAGTTGTTTTCTCATAGGACTCGGTCGATCTTTTAGAGCGTTCTCATCCCATTGGGCTCCATCATTCACCCATGCCTCTAGGGCAAAAATAGATCTCGGACTGAGCTGATCCTTGGGAGGCATATGAGGATCTGCACCTGGTTGCAGTGACTGAATCAGTCTGCTGGAAGCAGCCTTTCCAGGAATAATAACCTTACCGTCATCTCCTCCGAGAAGCAGGGACTTACGAGTTGTGAGGTCTAAGCCTCCTTTTTCTTTGTCAGGATTATGACAGGAAAAACAATTAGACTTAAGAATAACCATCGCCTCAGGAGTCCCCGCATAAGCATCAAAAGAAAGGAATGCAATTAAACCAACGGCAAATAGTTTCATTGTTTTCAAAATCTCACAGATAAGACGAAATATCAGTCCAATCGCTTCAACATCAATAACCGAAATTCCATAGCAGTTTTACCAGGAATGTTAGTAGCTTGAATTTTCAGTTCACCTTTACCTTTTCTAAGCTTGATCTTGCCCACTTTCTGCGGCTTGAAGTCTTTCACATAGGATTCCATACGCTGCACACGGTCGTTCTCCTGCCCGCGATTGGGCACATCATGGGCCTCTTCAATTAAGAAAACATTTCCACTACTCCAAAACCCCTTTTTACCGCTGGGAAGAGTGGCATCAGGCATGGAATAGGAAAGTTGAATGCGTGCCCCTTCGTCACCTTCTGGCACGGCATAGTGAATTATTGCCTCATAGGTACCGCTGGCGCCCACCTCTACATCCCACGTAATTTTATCTTCAAGGGAGGTCCAATTATAAAAATAGGAACAGTTTGGGAATTTATTAGACCGCCTTATTCCCCCATGGGCTTTGCCGTCACGTGCAGGAATCTGTGTCCATTTATAATCCGGATGAGCAATTACAAACGGCCTTGCGTCCTTGCCCAATTCAGACAACACGGTTTCATTCCAGTGTGCCACCTCCTTGCGCAAACGAATTGCCACCTCAGGTTTGAGCTTACTGATGTCCTTGTACTGGCCCGGATCATCAACCATGTCAAAGAGCTTGCCGGTATGATCCAATCGATACCGCTGTGTTCGAGCACTTACTTTTCCACGCCAATAATTCATAATGGTTCGTTCAGGTCGTCTAGTTTCCTGACCCAATAGCAATGACTTCAAACTACGGCCATCTAGTTTCTTTTTACTGACCACTGGGATACCCGCAAAATCAGCTAAGGTAGGCAACAAGTCCATAACCGAGGCAATGGGTTTTATCGCCATTCCCTTATCAATATTTTCAGGCCACCGAACGAGCAAAGGTGAACGAACACCGCCTTCATCAGTAGAGCCCTTGCGGCCTTTCATTCCGCCATTCCAACGAACGCCGTTGGGACCATTGTCATGAAAAAAAACAACAATGGTGTTTTTCTCTTCCCCTAGATTCTTCAATTTTTTCAGCAGCCGACCTACATTCCAATCGATATTCTCACACATGGCCAACGCACAACGAAGGTGTGGCAGATTCTCGCGTTTTGGATCACGGTTATGTAGCAAAATCTTCTTGTCCTTAAACTTGTCCCACCAGCGGTCCGGTACCTGCATGGGGGAGTGCGGTGTATTATAGGGAAGATAAACGAAGAATGGTTTTCCAGCCCGGTGGGATTTTTCCATGAAGGCCATTGCCTTACTGGTAAAGTCATCAATGCAAAACCCTTCGCCTTTCACAATACGACCATTGTGTTCCAAAGGCGGACTAAAATAATCTCCCCAATGCCCAGAACAAAAACCATAAAATTCCTCAAATCCACGACCATTGGGGTGATAGGGATACTGCATTCCATTATGCCATTTACCGAACGCGCCTGTGGCATACCCGCCCGCCTTAAAAGTATCAGCGATGGTCAGTTCATCAAGATCCAGACGCTCACCGCCGGCGGAGGTACTGTAAACCCCCCCGCGAACATGATAACGCCCGGTCAAAAACTCTGCTCGCGTGGGCGAACACACCGCGCAAACAAAGAATCGCTCAAACCTCGCCCCATCGCTCGCCAGTGAATCTATATTTGGAGTATCAAGGTCACAATTTCCATTAAGACTAAGATCCCCCCACCCCTGATCATCGGTGAGAATCACCACTATATTGGGTTTTGCAGCCCCAAGAAGAAAACAAAGCGTAAAAGCAGACAGGCAAAATACGATTCTCACCTGATGATTTTTACTTACTAAAAGGAACCAGCAAAGAATAATTTACTGATTATCCCAAAGGGCGCGAACATGCCCTTTTTTATATTGGAAACCAACAGCACTTGCCGGAATAGAATCCGCATGTCCATCAACAAAAATAACACTGGACCGGCCTAAATGCCGATTGACCATTCGTCGCGAAGATTTCTTCCAACCTTTCATTGAAGGAACCAAAAAAACCCCCGAACCAAAACCGTTATCTTTTAATGTTTTCTTTTCAATCCACAAATCTGGATTAGCCTGCAATGGGTTACTAATAACCCCTGCATCACCAAAAGCAACAGTTGCAGAAGGCTTGCAAACATTATCAATAGAACCGATCTCTCCCATAAAGTGATTATATCCTATGCCGTGGTGTCCTTGCCTGCAATCTGGACAACTCCAGGGCGCGTCACTATTAGAGTAGGTTTTTAACTTACGCTGCCACGGAGGATTTTTCTCGTTTTTAACATCCCTGACAGGAATTATAGCATCCGTTTCAGAGGTATATTTTGCAAAAACAGTACCTAGCTCACGGAATTGATCGACACATTGAACCGCACTTGCTTTTAGCCGAGCCTTGTTCAAGGACGGAAGAATAATTGCCGTCAACACACCCACCACAACCATGATTACCAGAAGTTCAACTAAAGTGAACGCTTTGCTACAAGAGAAACGCTGAAAACGCAGGCTGGGTGACACAAAGCCAAGGTATATTAATATGAGGATAAGTCAATGTCGTTGGGCAAGACTCTCTCACCTTTTACGTAAAACGGCGTGATATTTCCCAATTTGCGGATTTTTGATAATTTGCTTATCTCCCGATTGCCAATTCAAAATGACTTGTTTAACAGAGGACTCCTTCCCCAATCCGAAACAAATGGTTAAGGGGTGCTGGCTGTTGTAGGAATCGCCGGACACCAACGGCAGCAACTGTTTATTCTGGTCTGTTTCTAGGCTAACCGCCAAGCCGAATGGTCTATCTTCAGGGGAGAAATGGAACCCAATCCAGTTGTTCTGGCTAAACAAATTATTCTGCATGAGATGCACTCTGTTGGTATAGGCTTTGAGCTTCTCATCACGTATACGCTCTACCACCAATAAATCTGCCCTACCGTCTAAGTTCATATCAGCAGAAACTACGGCCCGACTATCAAATTCAAAACCAATACCCATTAAAAAACCACAACTAGGAAAATCATTTTCGGGCGAATTAACCAGCAGCACGTTATGCTCAAATCCATTCCATGATATTTCACTACCCAATCCTGAATGACATTTATCAAACACCATTTGCATAAGTGTCTCTGATTTTTTCTCTCTATAATAAATGTCATGCCGCCAGTATTCTGTACAATAGTCTTTTGCTGATTTTGCACTTAGAAATCCGTTGGCCACATAAAGATCCCTATCGCCGTCATTATCAAAATCCCACGGAGTGCACCCCCAAGCCCAACCTGTCCGTGCTACATGATCATTATATGCTGCCTGAGCAAACATTCCATCTCCGCGCCCCAACAGAAGGCGATTCCCATAACCCATTTTCATGCGAGCCTCCTGAATGCCTTCAAATCCGTTTCGCCCCAAGCCTAAACCTTCTAAACGACGAGCGGTTGTGGAGCCCATTCCAACCATGTATATATCCAGTTGACCATCACCATTAAAATCTGCTAGCGCATGACTCATGCCAAATGAATAGTGAGTTTCTCCTAAAGTATCGGTAACATCAGCAAATCGGCCTGCACCATTATTTAGATACAAGTCCAATCCAGCGAAATCACTCACTACCATTAAATCCAAATCATCGTCTGAATCCAAATTAACAAATGAAGCACTATAGGTTCGCCGATTTCGCTTGGATGCCAATCCAGACTCGACCGTCCGGTCAGTAAAAAAACCGGATCCGTCATTAATTAGAAGGTAGGCCGGATGCCCATCGTTGGCGTCATAATAGGGCGTCGGCAATTTACCCGATTGGTAGGTAGCCGCATACTGCCCTATAAAAGCGTCTAAATCTCCGTCTCCATCCACATCTCCACAGCTAATGCATTGAGGATCACGAATAAGAACATCCCTCTCATTAGCCAAACTAACCACCGGCTCATTTTTTAAATGGCCCGTGTTGGTTCCGGGATACATTCGAGGCTTCCCTCCAGGCCCTAGAGTAAGCATATCAGAAAACCCATCCCCGTTGAAATCTGCCATAACCGCTGACTGAAACGAATATCTGGAACCTGCAACTAAAGGTTCCGGATTAAACCTAAGCCCACCCTGATTCCAGTAAACAAGATTTGCCCCAGCCAATATTACCTCAGGGCGATGGTCTCCATTTAAATCATAGACCATCAACGGCGCCACCTGAAGATCTCGCGCCCCACTTGGATTGACATATCGATGATTGGGAGTGTCTGAGGTTGGATCAAAAATCTTTGCATTCTGAAACGGAATCTCCCCTTCTCTCCTCCAAATAGTAAGATGCTTTACTGCAATTTTTTCAGGCAAAAACAAACCTTCACGTTTATTGTCGCTCCAATTGACATCAATTGCACCTCGAACAATTACACGTTCATTTCCTTCACGTTTTTGCAAATGAAGGACAATTTTGTAGAGAGATGAATAGTCTCCTTTTTCCTTATCAAGAAAAAACCCCTCCTGATGCCATTCGCTTTCCTTCAGGATATATTCTTTTCCCCAATCTTTTATTCTACTTTTCCAATCTCCCCAGGATAACTCATCTCCCCCAAATTCCATATCCGTCTTCTCTATGCCCCAATCGTATTTGCTGGTTACAGGGTTGTTTCCTAATCGTATGGACTGAAACGGAAACAACCCGAAGACATTCCAATCGTGATCTTTCTCGCGCAGCTGATCCCACAATTCCACAAAGGTAGCCTCATATTTTTGCGCCCGCTCCTCATTTCGCCAAACGGTCTGGTTTAGCTTGTTACGTTCTTCAACAATCCGACCGACCTGCTGATCCGCCTTCTTAGATGGCTCTTCTTTTCTTTTGATAATCTGACCCCCTTGATAAGTGGTATTACGACGGATAAAGCCATCTTCAAGCCACTCACTTATTATTCCAACCGGCACTCCATTATCCCATTTACCCTGTAGAGCCATCT
>CAJWKQ010000029.1 GCA_913041895.1 uncultured Verrucomicrobiales bacterium | reverse complement strand
AATCAATACGTGAAGGAGATGGTACATTGCTTGACCATTCAATGATTGTATACGGCGGCGCGATTGGTGATGGTAATCGGCATACTCACCATGATTTGCCTGTCGTTCTAGCGGGAAAGGCAAACGGGAAAATAAAAACTGGAACACATATGGTCTATCCACGCCACACGCCTATGGCAAATTTGTTCCTTTCCATGCTCAATATAGTTGGTGCACCTACGCCACGTTTGGGGGACAGTACAGGTCTTCTCAAGGGATTGGCTTAGCCGTGTTTTTGTGCAGTTGCCAGTAAGGTAGTGAAATGGGGAGGGTCTTCTTCACGGTCTGCTTCAGAGAGATTAATTTTAGAAAAGCCTGACTCTTCAATCCAGTTGTGGAGGGTATTTTTAGAGAAACCAAGCCAGTGGTCCCCGTATACTTCCTTTGCTTGTGTGAATTGGTGTTCCAGTAAATCTAGAATAATCAATTGGCCTGAGGCACGAAGTATACGATGTGCCTCGTTTATAGCAGTTTGAGGTTTTTTTGCATGGTGAAGAGATTGGCTAAATAGGGCAACATCAACACTTTTTGTTTTTAAAGGAATTTTCTCTATATCACCGTGAAGAAATTCTATGTTTTTAATGCCGTTTTTTATGGCATTTGTTTGGCCGAATCGCACTATTTTCTTTGATATGTCCACGCAGAAAACGTTGCGCGCTTTTTGTGCGAGAAGTTCTCCAACCAGACCTTCTCCAGAACCAAGGTCGGCTATATCTAATGGGGGGACAAGTTCAATTAACAGTTTTCCAAAGGCTTGCCATGAACGGCCTGGTCCATATTTTTGGTCAAATCTACCCGCGACTTGGTTGAAGTATAGTTGATGTTGTTTATTTCGCTGATTTATTACCCGCTTTAAATTTTTTGCATCTTCTTTGTGTTCAGCTTGCCCTTTTGTGCTCTCGATGACGGGGACAATCCAGCTCAGTGTTTTTATGGTCGAATCATTATTTATTTTATATAGCGAGCGCTTTCCTTCTCTTCTAGAAATTAAGAGGCCCGCCTCTTGCAAGAGGCTTAAATGTGTGGAAATTCGTGATTGGCCTAGTTCGGTGATATTCTGTAATTCATTAACAGATAATTCTTCATTCTGAAGTAACGCTAAAAGCCTGAGCCGTGTCGGATCGTTGAGGGCTTTTAAATGCTTTAGAGTTTGACTCATCTGGGTGAAATTTTAATTTGACGAACCTCAATTATTTAATATCATTCTATCCGGATACGTCAATATGAATATTAAAATTATATAATGCTATATGGCTGGTAAATATATTTTTTCGTCTGAGTCAGTGGGAGAGGGGCACCCTGATAAGGTGGCTGATACCATCAGTGATACAATTTTGGACGCGTGCCTCTCTCAGGATAAGCATAGTCGGGTTGCGTGTGAGACATTTGTCAAAAGTAATGTAGTTTGTGTTGGTGGGGAAATTACCACGAAGGCACGTTTTGATTATGAGGATGTTATACGGAAGGCGATACGCGATATAGGATATATTAATGACGATGATATTTTTCATGCCGATAAGGTTTTTATAAATAATTACCTGACTGCTCAGAGTCCTGATATAGCACAAGGGGTGGATGCCAGAAAAGCATCCGGGAAAGCAACGGCTGAGCAAGGCGCAGGAGATCAAGGCCTTATGTTTGGCTACGCTTGTGATGAAACGACGGAATTGATGCCTGCACCGATTATGTATTCTCACCGATTGGGCCGGCAATTAACAAAGTTGCGCAAAGCAGGTAAGGCGCTCTGGTTGAGGCCAGACGCCAAGACGCAGGTTTCTGTTTTGTATGATAACGGTAAGCCGGTAAAGGTGACGAGCGTGGTGGTTTCAACACAACACGCTGCAAGTGCGTCTAATAAGACGATACGTGATTTCATTAACAAACATGTAATTGGAAAAGTGATCCCCAAAAAAATGCTTGGTAATGATACTCAGATTTTAATTAATCCAACAGGTAGATTTGTTACAGGAGGGCCTGAAGGGGACAGTGGGTTGACCGGACGTAAAATTATAGTTGATACGTATGGCGGTGTGGGGCGACATGGAGGGGGAGCTTTTAGCGGGAAAGATCCCAGCAAGGTTGATCGAAGCGCGGCTTACATGGGGCGTTATGTTGCAAAAAACATTGTTGCCGCCGGGCTTGCTAGCCGATGCGAGGTGCAGTTTGCTTATGCTATTGGATACCCGAAGCCGGTTTCAGTTCATGTGGATACATTCGGGACTAATGCCGTTTCAGAAGCCAAGATAATACGTGCTGTGAAAAAAGTTTTTAGCTTTAAGCCTGCTGATATTGTAAAGCAGTTAAACCTATTGCGTCCTATCTATTTACATACGACCAACTATGGTCATTTCGGAAAAACTCATAAAGATATTACGTGGGAGAAAGTCAATAAGGTGACGGCTTTAAAACGAGCAGTTAAATAAGGAATATAATGACAACAACTCTAGAGGACACAAAACTGGACTATAAAGTACGCGATATTTCGCTGGCGGAATTTGGGAGGAAGGAAATTTCCATTGCTGAGAAGGAAATGCCGGGGCTCATGGCGACTCGGGAAAAGTACGGCCCAGGTCAACCTTTAACTGGAGTTAAGATTATGGGATCTCTTCACATGACCATCCAGACGGCTGTATTAATTGAAACGTTGGTTGCTCTTGGGGCTGATGTCCGGTGGTGTTCGTGCAATATCTTTTCTACTCAGGATCATGCTGCTGCAGCGATCGCTGATGCTGGTATTCCTGTGTTTGCCTGGAAGGGTGAAACGCTGGAAGAATATTGGGAGTGCACATATAATGCGCTTACTTGGCCTGATGGGTCAGGCCCTGACCAGATAGTGGATGACGGAGGGGACGCTACCTTGGTTATACACAAGGGCGTTGAGCTTGAAAACGGCAGTAATTGGATAGATTCAGAATCTTCGAATGAGGAAGAGCAGGTCATAAAAGATCTACTCAGAAAGGTTCATTCAGATAAGCCGAATCACTGGAGTAATATGTCGGAATCAGTTGTAGGGGTTTCAGAGGAAACAACAACGGGCGTCCATCGACTCCTCCAGATGGAGGAGCGTGGCGAGTTACTGTTCCAGGCGATAAACGTGAACGATTCAGTGACTAAGTCAAAGTTCGATAATGTATACGGGTGCCGCCATTCGCTGGTTGATGGGGTTAAGAGGGCGTTGGATGTTCTCGTGTCAGGTAAAGTCGCAATGATATGCGGCTATGGTGATGTGGGCAAAGGTTCTGCAGAATCCCTAGCAAACGAGCGCGCAAGAGTTATGGTTTCAGAGATAGATCCAATATGTGCCTTGCAAGCTTGTATGGCAGGTTATCAGGTAACTACTGTTGAAGATGCTCTGCCGGTAGCTGATATTTTTGTGACGACCACCGGAAATAAGGATATTATTACTGCTGAGCACATGTCCAAAATGAAAGATCAGGCAATCGTGTGCAATATTGGACACTTCGATAATGAAATTCAGGTTGCAGGGCTGGAGGAGATGGAAGGAGTGACTAGAGAAATTATCAAGGATGATTCTATCCCGGGTGGTCCGGTAACACGATATAGCTTCCCTGATGGTCGCTCCATATTCTTGTTAGCTGAAGGACGCCTTATCAATTTAGGTTGTGCTACCGGACATCCAAGTTTTGTAATGTCTAATAGCTTCACTAATCAAACTATAGCACAAATTGATATCCAAAAAAACCCAGATCGAAAAATAGGCGTATATCGACTTAGTAAGGAGCTTGATGAAGAAGTAGCAAGATTGCATCTAGGCAAACTGGGAGCCAAGCTTACCACGCTTAGCAAGGAGCAGGCAGATTACATTAATGTTCCAGTAGAAGGCCCCTATAAACCTGAACATTATCGTTATTAGTATTCTTATTCCCAAGGCGGGCATATAAGCCCGCCTTTTTTGTGGGCACATCAGAAGAACCATCGCATCATTGCCTCCGGTTAATGGATTTACGAATGGAGCCATCCTGCGGGGGAAATATTGTCCGGTATGTAGGTGACGTCGTTCGTTTTGTTATTGAGGGTGTACCATCTGGCTATAGCTCAGTTCTTAGAACTAATATCGGCCGAGGAAAAGAAATTCGCGAAGGGATTATTAAGTCTATTCAGGAACCTGAGGTGCAATTGGAAACCAGTTGGAGGGATATTCCAATGCGAAGAGGGGCAGATTGTTTCGATGTGTCTTTGGCCTTGTCTGAGGTCGGGTGGTTTCAGGCAAAGGCATATACTTTGGATTCTAATGATAATCAGTATTGGCCTGAAGGTGATAATATAGGGATATCCGTACATCCAAATTCATGCCGAGCGGGAAATACCATTTACTGTGCATTTCCCCGCATGTTTGGGGCTAATATGTATTCCAATAACTCACAAGCCGGTCTGGATGATCAAAGAATATTGTCTTTGGATGAACAGGGTTACACGGTTATTCCCTCTAGTGGTACATTTCGGTCGCTGACTAAAGAATTCCCTCATATTTTTGAAGCATTAGGCTGTAAGATACTTCATTTATTGCCTGTGGGGCCCACTCCTACGACCTATGCACGAATGGGGCGTTTTGGTAGCCCTTATGCGTGCGGGGATCTTACTGCTGTAGACCCAGCATTAGTAGAATTCGATAAACGAACTACTGGTGTAGAACAATTTTGCGAAATGGCTGACTCTGCTCACGGCTATGGAGCTCAGGTGTTTTTGGACCTAGTTATAAATCACACTGGATGGGGAAGCAGATTGCAAAATCAACATCCTGAATGGTTTCTGCGTGAATCCAACGGGGACTTTGCTAGCCCAGGCGCATGGGGTGTCACATGGGGGGATCTTGTGGAATTAAATCCAAATCATGGAGAGCTATGGGAGTATTTGGCTGATGCTTTTTTAACATGGTGCAGGAGGGGCGTGGATGGTTTTCGATGTGATGCCGGATATAAGGTTCCAATGCAGGTTTGGAGATACATTATTGCGAGGGTACGGGTAGAGTTTCCTAATGCCATATTCCTGTTAGAGGGGTTAGGTGGAGGCTGGGAAGACACTTCGGGGCTGCTGACCAAGGGAGGCATGCAATGGGCATATTCAGAATTATTCCAGGAGTTTAGTGGAAATAATGTTTCTGGATACTTAGACCATGCTCACTCTCAAAGTGTTCAGGTGGGCACCTTGGTCCATTACAGTGAGACACATGATAATGAGAGGCTTTCATCCAAGGGCAAGGGTTGGTCATTAATGCGTAATAGCTTATGCGCTTTAACAAGTGTGAATGGAGCATTTGGATTCACGAATGGCGTTGAGTGGCAAGCTCAAGAGCGTGTGAATGTCCACTCGTCACGGGGATTAAACTGGGATTCAGAAGATAATATAGTGGAGGAGCTTTCCCGGTTGAATAGTATTTTGGCTAACCATCCATGTTTTTTTGAAGGGGCTAATTTAAGGCGTGAAAGTAAACCAGATTCTCCTGTTTATGTGCTCTGGCGAATTTCAGAAGATAATATTCATAAATTATTGGTTTTAGTGAACCTTGATGAAGAGAATAGCCATGAATATACAGTTGGAAAGGGGAAGTATATAGATCTTATCTCAGGGCGGGAAATTTTTGTCAGTACAGATCCTGTTACCCTGGAAGCAATGCAGGTTTTATGCCTATCAAGCAAAAATAGTTTGGATGATTTAGATACATGTTATTTGACTAAGCGTTCTCAGGCTGCCTTAGCGATGCAGTGCATGGCCCACCGGTTTGAGCCGGAAGAATTGGCAGGGTTTGAATGGCAGAAAGCAGCAGGTCTGATTTCCAAGAATGCCATTGCATTTATTTCTTTAGTTGCACGATCGAATTCATTAAATGATATAATGGATCTGGATAATTCGAATCATGTTGATGATTTCTACCCAATGGTTAGTGTATGGAAACCTTCAGATTCCGACAGGATATTACCTGTGCCTGACAAGAATTGGTTAATAGTGTCAGACGAAGAGCCTTTCAGAGTATCACTTGGTTCAAGGAGCGAAAGCTCAGTTTCTATGAAGACGGGGCATATAGCAGTATTCTCTCCGAAGAAAATGAATTCTGAAGAATCAATTATTTTTCGCAGGGCTATTGAAGCAGGGCGTAAAATTGAAGGGCTAGTGAGGTTTTTGCCAATACTACCTGATGACAATCAAATCAGCTGTGACGATCTTCGTTCGGGTAAAGCAAAGTTTATTAAGCCACTTGCATTGTTGACCAACGGGAGAGGAGGCATGTCTAGGATATGTGTCGACTTAGGGGAAATAACATCTAAATACGATTGCCTGCTGGGGGCTAATCTCGATGAATATTCACCGGTTGACAGACATATTTTTGCAAAAAGATTGAGAGTTTGGGCGGTTGCAGATGGTTTTATTAGCCAGTTAAATTTGAATAATTTAATTGAATTTACCCCAGGAATGCCCTCGCGGTGGAAGTTTCTAGTAAGTGCTGGTGACAGTAGATCGGTTGAAGTAGAGATGGAATTGGCCCTAGTTCCCAATAAAAACTCTACTTTAGTGAAGTTTACCAGAAAAGAAAATCAGCCCCAAAAAGGGCGATGTCTAAAAAGGGGCAAGGGGTTTAGTTTAACCGCTAGAATTGATATTGAGGATCGTAGTTTTCATTCAGAAACTTATTTAGACGGAAGTGCAGAAAAATTTTTTAACGATAAAATTACTTCCGATAAGTCAGGGTTTACTTTTGCTCCTACGCCAGAGCGGCAACTTGATGTTGTCATTGATAGGGGCTTGTTCCATCAACAGATGGAATGGTGTAGAAGTGTGGAGCATGCAAATGAGGCAAGTCGTGGCCATTGTCCGACAGGCGATGCGTGCAGTCCTGGGTGGTTTGAAATTCCGCTAATGCCTGCTAGTTCTGCTACAATTGAGGTTTCTGCAGAGTCAGCTGGTTGTGAAATGCCCGTTTCAGGTGCGGTTAAAATTAGCTTTAGAAATCGATTAGAAGAGGCCCTTAGCCAGTTTATAGTAAAACGAGGGAGTGGGAGTACTGTGATAGCCGGATATCCATGGTTTTTGGATTGGGGCAGGGACACGTTTATTGTTTCAAGAGGTTTGCTTTCAGCTGGGCGTGTTAATGATGTATTACATATAGTTAACACTTTTGCTTGCCTGGAAAAGGCGGGGACTTTGCCTAACTCGCTAAATGGTCAGGATCATAGCAATCGCGAGACTTCAGATGCGCCTTTATGGTTTTCATTGGTTGTTGAAGAATTAGGAGAAGAGCATCTGCATAAAAATATTGGAGATGGCAGATACCTTGAGGAAGTTTTGATTTCAATTGGTAATGGATATCGAAAAGGAACTTCTAATGGTGTTCATATGGATGAATCTAGTGGTCTTATATGGAGCCCCTCGCACTTTACCTGGATGGATACAAATTATCCTGCAGGAACGCCGCGGGAAGGATACCCCATAGAAATCCAGGCGCTTTGGATTAGGTTGCTCAAACATTTACATAGGTTAAATCCGGAAGGAGAATGGGGTGATTTGGCGGACAGAGCTACTGATTCATTAAATAGTTTATATGGTAATCAAAATGACCTATGGCTGTCAGATTGCTTACATTCAAAATCAGGAGTTAACGCAATCAATGCCCAGAAAGACGGATATTTGCGGCCGAATGCTTTGGTTGCAGTTGCGCTTGACGGGATAGAGCATGAATTGGCCAGAAAAACGGTATTGGCAGCAAGAGATCATCTTATTGTCCCTGGAGGCATCAGAACTCTTGCTCCTTTGGATGTTGTGTTTCCTCTCGAAATTAAATCGCCCAATGGAGACCTTTTAAATGACCCATATAAACCCTATTGGGCGACTTATGAGGGTGATGAAGATACGCGACGTAAGCCTGCGTACCATAACGGTACGGCTTGGATGTGGCCTTTCCCCTCATTCTGTGAAGCACTATCAAAATCCTGGGATGGAGAAGCGTCAGCCGTACATGCAGCTAAAAGTTATTTGTTATCTGCCGAGCCTCTTTTGAATGAGGGGTGTATTGGGCATCTGCCGGAAATTTTGGACGGAGATGCGCCGCACATGCAACGCGGGTGTGATGCACAAGCATGGAGTGTAAGTGAGGTTTTGCGTGTTTGGAACTTCCTTAATAAATATGAATAGTAATACAAAAAATGATTTTGAAACTCTATTAGAAGATTATTTTTCAGCTACCTTGGAGGACCACCCAACTTGGGCCAATTCTTTGGGGATAAAATCTGCAGAGGGAAAACTTGAAGAACCCACCTTAAAACTCATCAAAAAGGGTGAAAAGCGCCGTCAAAAAGCATTATCTTTTTTGGGGGGAATGTCTGTCCATCAGCTTGAGCCCGATCAACAGCTAGACCGATTGGCATTTCGGGCAATGTTGGTCGCAGAATCAGAAGATTTTAAACGTGGAGTTCATTTAATGGACCCCTCTGCAGTAGATGATCTTTTTGGGGTTTTGCTTCACGAGATGCAAAGGGGGGAAGACGAGACATCAAGAGCAAAGCGAAATATTCGTAATATTCTGAATCAATCACAGAAATTCCTGATACAGTCGGCTAAACTAATCAAATTCCCTGAAATAGTTTGGAGAAGAATCATGGAGCAATCGGTACGTTGTTCATCAGATTTTATGGAGGCTCTAAGAGTGTTTATGGGTCCTAAATCCGAAGTAATGATATGCAAACTCGAAAGAAGTGTGGCCCGTTATCACGCTACAATTATGAAAAAGCCTTTGGCTCCCAGAAATTCTTTTGCGTTAGGTGAGTCAGGCCTTCAGAGACGTATTAGAGATGAGCTCGGCTTGGATTATACTTTGGCCGAAGTTGAAGCTATCGCGCTTAATGAGGCGGATAGGATTGGAGATCTTCTGGAAAAAGAGACAAAAAAGCATGATGCTAACAAGTCGGTTGGTGAAGTAATAGAAATTGCACGATCTGAATGGAAGTTTAGTGGTGAGTTGTTGGAGTTTTATCAGTCAGAGACCCAGCGGGTCGCGAATGGCTTTAGATCCTGTAAGGCTGTTAGTTTCCCTAAAGGTGACGAGCTAGATGTAAGATTAGTTCCTGAATTTATGAGGCACCTTTACCCTACTGCGGCATATTCATCTCCTGGGCCATTTGAGAAACGGCAAAGGGGTATATTTTGGGTAAATGATCTCAGTCTTACAAAGAGCACTTTGGCTGATAAATTATCTGAAGTGCAGCAACACTTTGGCGTGTCTTTAACATGTGCCCATGAAGCTTATCCAGGGCATCATTTGCAATTTGTTACAGCGAATAAACATAAGAGGAAATGGCGTGCGCTATTCGCTCATGCAATTTTTTATGAGGGCTGGACGCTTTGGTGCGAGCAGATGATGACTGACTTGAAGATAGACTCTTCTAGTTGGACTAAAATAATCCAACTTCACGACGCTCTTTGGCGGGTTCACCGAATTTTAGTCGATTTGAGACTCCATACAGGGCGCTATACCTATCAACAGGGGGTAGGGCATTTACAGAAATATGTCGGTTTTACCAAAGCTCGTGCTGAGGCTGATGTAAATTGGTATACCAGCTCTCCGGCTGTTCCGATGAGTTACTGGCTCGGTCGTTTGGAAAATGACAGACTTTACCGACGTTTAGTGAAGAAACGCGGATGGAGCCTTAAGAAATTCAATGATTGGTTGTTGTCTCACGGAACTTTGCCCCAAAGCTGGCTGGAAAAATACATGCTAGATTAGTCAAATGACATTTCCAATTTGCTTTTGATTTGCGATATTATCCCCATGGAATTACTTCCCTTTGGAAATCTACCGGCTTATAGGCCCCGTTCATTTGTCCCTGCTGGCATGAAAATTGAGAGTTGGGATAATATCGCCCCCTTATTTGATCAATTAGACCGTGATTTGGCTGACTGTAAGTCTTTTGGAGAATTGGAGAATTGGTTGCTTAAGGTCAGCGAGTTAGGGGCAATACTTGATGAAGAGGGTTCTCGGCGTTATATAGCAATGACTTGCCACACATCAGTAGATGAGGCGAAAGGAGCGTATTTAGATTTTGTTGAGAATATAGAACCTCACCTCAAGGAGCGATTTTTTATACTGGCTAATAAGTTCGTAGCGCACCCTCATCGTGGTGAATTGCCTATTGAGAGGTACAAAATATTGAACCGTGACTGGCAGTCTATGGTGGATCTGTTTCGTGAGGAAAATGTCCCTCTTGAAACAGAAGAATCGAAGTTGGGCCAACAATATCAGGAGAAAATGGGAGGACTGACAGTTGATTTTGAAGGGGAAGAAAAAACCTTGGTCCAAATGGGGGTGTACTTACAGGAGACTGATAGAAATTTACGCGAAGAAGCATGGCAAAAAGTGTCAAAAAGAAGATTAGAAGTATCAGAATACTGCGATAGTCAATTTGATGCATTAATGGGGATCCGGGTCCAGATCGCAAAAAATGCAGGCTATTCCGATTATCGGGATTTCAAGCATATTTCAAAAGGAAGATTTGATTATCAGCCTGAGCACTGTTTCGAGTTTCATGACGCTGTCGAGCAGGTTGTTATGCCTGCATATAATGATCTATTAAATCAAAGAAAATCTAAACTGGGCTTAGAAGCGCTACGACCTTGGGATACTTCGGTTGACCCCGAGGGAAAAGAACCGCTAAAGCCCTTCACCGAGGTGGAAGATATGGTCTCTAAGACTAAAGCTATCTTTGATCAGATAGATTCTGAATTAGCGGCTGGATTTCAGACTATGCGAGACCAAAAGCTATTGGATTTGGCGAATCGCAAAGGAAAAGCCCCGGGAGGTTATCAAAGCAGTCTTCCTGAGGCACGGCTGCCATTTATTTTTATGAATGCAGTGGGATTGCAGCGCGATGTGGAAACGCTCCTTCATGAGGCTGGACACGCGTTCCACACGCTGGCAACTCAGCAAGAGGACATTCATGAATATCAGCATGCACCGTTGGAATTTTGTGAAGTAGCATCCATGAGTATGGAGTTGGTTGGGAATGAGCATCTAGAAGAGTTTTACTCTGAGGAAGATTGTGTGCGCGCACGAAGGCAGCATTTAGAGGGGGTGATCAGTCTTTTTCCCTGGATTGCTACTATTGATGCATTCCAGCATTGGATCTATACCCATCCTGATCATAACGTTGATCAAAGAGATGCGGCATGGAACGAATTGCAGGATCGTTTTGGAGGAAATATTGACTGGTCTGGACACGAAATGGCGCGAACCAAGATGTGGCATCGACAAAGCCATATTTTCCTCGTTCCATTTTATTATATAGAATATGGCATTGCTCAACTAGGAGCCCTCGGAGTTTGGAATAATAGTAAATCAGATCGCAGCAAAGCATTGGCTGATTATAAGAGAGCATTATCACTAGGAGGTTCACGGCCTCTTCCGGAACTTTTTTCAGCAGCAAATATTCCTTTTAAATTCGATACCGAGGCTTTTAAGCCACTAATTGAACTGATCCAGGAAGAACTGGTGAATTTGAAGTAGTAATGCTTGATGATCGATCATACATGCGTGAGCCTGATTGGCGTCCTGAAGTAAATCGATCGGGGATTTCCTTATGCGTTGTTCTTATAGTATTAAATATATTATTTTATATAATTCAAAGTAGAAGTCAGGGTTTTACTGCTAGCTGGATGCTCAGGGCATCGGATATTCAGGGTGGGGAAATATGGAAGCTTTTAACTTTCCAGTTCCTTCACGGCGGTTTGTTTCATCTTCTCATAAATTGTCTTATGATTTGGTTTGCGGGGAGGCAAATCGAGGAAACTCTGGGTAAATTAAAATTTTTGTCTCTTTATCTTATTGCAGGTACATTTGGGGGGCTTCTTCAGTGTTTATTAACTTGGATCGGTTTTCTGGGTGATTACCCGGTGGTAGGAGCTTCTGCAGGAGTTTCGGGTTTAATTGCAGCTTTCGCGATGCTGCTCTGGAATAGAGAGCTTACTTTTCTGCTTATGTTCATTATTCCAATTACCATGAAGGCAAAATACATATTACTTGTATTGGTTGGAATTGACCTTGTTGGACTTCTTGCAGGTGGTACAGGCATTGCACATGGGGCACATTTGGGAGGCGTCATGTGGGGTGTGGTATTCATTTTGCTTTTTGTCCAGGGAGGTACATGGAGTGGAGCAGAACCATATTGGGAACAAATTAAGGAGAGATTTAACGCCGGAAGAGAGCGTAAGGTTGTGACTATCGATGGGGGCGCCCGAGCCTATTCTCGCAGAGAGTCTAGATCCGGCCCGGTTCAGGAAGTGGATTTTGTTGCATCTGAAATAGACCCGATTTTGGATAAGATTTCTGAACATGGAATTCATAGCCTGAATGATAAAGAACGTGCGATACTTGAACAGGCACGTAAGAATATGGGCCGTTAATTTCTAACGCTCGACGGACCGCCATTTGTTATCCTATTTTACCTACTAATGATTCCGCGCTATTCACGCCCCGAAATGCAGGCTATTTGGACTGACGAAAATAAACTGGATTTATGGCTCCAGATTGAAATACATGCTTCCGAAGCTCTGGTTAAGGAGGGAGTAGTTTCTAAGTTAGATTTTTCTAAGATGAAAAGTGGGGCAAATAAATGCTTTGCCGATTTGACAGCCTTGGTTCGCAGGCAAAAGAAACTCGAGCGTACTCTTAATCACGATGTTATTGGTTTTACAACTGCTGTAGCTGAGAAGATTAACCATAAAGCGAGCAGATGGCTTCATTTTGGCCTCACTTCAAGTGATATAGTAGATACTGCTTTTGCGGTGCAGATGAAACAAAGTGCTGAGCTGCTAATAAAAGATGTAAAAAGACTTCGTAAATCCATCGCAAAACAGGCAAAAAAACACAAATTTACGGCCTGCATTGGCCGCAGTCATGGAATTCAGGCTGAGCCTACGACTTTCGGTCTCAAAATGGCGTTGATGTATGATGAATTCGGCAGAGCCCTTTCTCGTCTTGAGCATGCGCGCGACCTTGCATCAGTCGGGAAATTATCCGGAGCGGTCGGGACTAATGCACACTTGTCTCCACGCGTAGAAAAGCACGTATGTCGAAAAATGGGGCTCAAGCCAACACCTATGGCTACACAGGTGATTCAGCGTGATATACATGCTGAATACCTCAATCTGATAGCCGTAGTAGGGGCAAGTATGGAGAGATGGGCTGTGGAGTTTAGGCATTTACAAAGAACAGAAGTTCTTGAGGTTGAGGAACCTTTCACGAAAGGGCAGAAAGGAAGTAGTGCTATGCCACACAAAAGAAACCCGATAACTTGGGAGCGGGTAACCGGTCTTGCTCGAGTTTTGCGCGGAAATGCATTGGCCGCGATGGAGAATGTAGCGTTGTGGCATGAGCGTGATATATCCCATAGTAGTGTTGAGCGTGTGATTTTTCCTGATTCCTGCATGCTATTGAACTATATGTTTGGGTTGATGCAGAAAATGATGGATGGTTTGAATGTATACCCAAAGAATATGATCAAAAATCTTGGTATTAGTTTAGGAATGTGGAATAGCCAGACCGTGCTTCTTGCCCTGATCAAAAAAGGACTGACTCGAGAGGAGGCTTATGCTGTGGTGCAACGTAATGCCATGAAAACTTGGTCAGTTAAGCATGCGGGCCGTGACGACGCTGATTTTCTGGATCAACTGATGTCAGATCCGGATGTATCAAGGTGCTTTACGGCGCCCGAACTAGAAGCAATGTGTTCGGTTAAATTCCACCAGCAACACATTAATTCTCGGTTTAAATCGCTTGGCCTTTAATTTTTTCGACTAAGTAAGTAATCGGCCATAGCCTCAAGTGCGTATGCTTTTCCGCGGAAGGGTTTAAGTGCAGAAAACGCCTTTTCAGTGAGTTCTAAAGCAATTTTTTCGGATTTTTTCAACCCCAAGGCTGCGGGGTATGTAGATTTACTGGAGGCTTCATCTTTGCCAGCGGTTTTACCGAGTTGTTTAGATGTTTGCGTAACATCAAGAATATCGTCAATTACCTGAAAAGCGAGTCCAATGTTGTAACCAAAATCAGTAAGTGCTTGGAGTTGCAAGGGAGTGCAATTGGAGCTCATGCCGCCAAGGCGTGTGCAACATGTTAAGAGAGCACTAGTTTTGCGTTCATGGATGTATTTTAGTTTAGGCAATGTCGGTTTTTGACCTTCACCTTCTAGATCTGCGATCTGCCCAGCGATTAAATTTAGTGAGCCGCTTGTATGCGATAATTCATGAATCATATCCGCGGTTGAATATCGACTTGTTGGTTTTGATTTACATGCTATCTCAAAAGCCTGCGTCAAGAGAGCATCTCCTGTCAGTATAGCGACTCCTTCGCCGAAAACCTTGTGGTTTGTAGGTTTTCCTCGGCGGAAATCGTCATCATCCAGAGCGGGAAGGTCATCATGTATTAGCGAATAAGTATGTATACACTCAATTGCACAGGCTAGCGGTATCGCCTTATCAATCTGACCGTTGCAGGCTTCTGCAGCTGCAAGTGTTAGAATGGGTCGGATCCGTTTTCCTCCAGCAAAGAGGCTATGGCGCATGGATCTATGTATTGTCTTTGGTTTCGTGCGAGCGCTGGGGGTAAAACTGTTTAGTGCCTTGTCAATTTGCTCAGCTCTAAGTCGAGTGTAAGATTTTAGTTCGAATGAATCTTTCAGGGGCACGGGAACTTTTTAAATATCAAAAGACAAGAGAGCAAGGCGAGATTTTTTAGTTGCCTTTATGAACTAAACCTATAGTTTTTGCCGTCCTTAATGATATGAATACTGAATTATGTAAAGAAGCAGATGAACTGGTTGGAAATCCCAATATTCTGGTGAATATTGTTTCGTCTCGAGTTCGCCAATTAAATTCTGGAGATCGTCCGCTTCTTGATGCTCCGCTTCTGGGAGCGGCAGATATGGCTATGACAGAGTTGGTTGAGAAAAAAATGGATTATGAATTGGTCGATCCAATTGCAAGTGAAATTATATCCTCTAAAAACCCAGAAGGTGCAAAAGAGGAGAAATAAATTTTAAGTATAATATCTTGTAGCCAGAAGGGTTGCCTTCTGGTTTTTTTGTGCAATGGGTGATGAGATACTCAAGAATTCAAAGGCTCGACGGGACTATGAAATCCTTGAAACATTGGAAGCAGGTCTAGTTTTAAGGGGAACAG
The DNA here is from genome assembly GCA_913041895.1 of uncultured Verrucomicrobiales bacterium. Classification (GTDB taxonomy): domain Bacteria; phylum Verrucomicrobiota; class Verrucomicrobiia; order Limisphaerales; family UBA1100; genus UBA1100. The sequence continues at coordinate 7,359 of CAJWKQ010000029.1, read as the reverse complement.
AGGTCAAATCCTTGAGGTCTGGAAAAGGTCAATTACGTGATGCTTTCGCAAAAATAGACCCAGACGGCCAAGCATGGATGCATAATTTTCATATCGACGAATATTCCCACGGCAATTTGAATAATCATAGGCCAATGGTTCCGCGTAAATTACTTTTACATCGTAAAGAAATAGATCGTCTGGCAGGTCAAACCCAAGCTAAAGGCTTAGCTCTGGTGCCCTTAAAACTTTATTGGAAAAACGGCAGAGTTAAAGTTCTGCTCGGTCTCGGCAGAGGAAAAGGGCATGCAGACAAACGTGAGACAATTAAAAAACGAGAGTCAGATCGGGATTTACGGAGGGCAAAAATGCATGCTTTAAAGGGCAAATAAAATGGGCAAAACTATATGTTATGCCGTTTTAATTATATCCTTAAAATTTTATTAGGATTGCTCCGGTTTCCAGTTTCTTTTCGGGGCCTTGGTGATTAGACCCTTTTTAATTGCGCTAGCGGCAACACGCACATACTTCACCGTGCCGTTTTCATCAATGACCTTAACTCTTTGAATGTTTGGAGCAAAGAGGCGTTTGTTGACCTTTGTGACGTGCCGTCCTATACCCCCTTCTTTCTTTGCTTTACCGCTCCGGCTAATGGTACCGCCAACAAAGGGCTTCTTTCCTGTAATACTGCAAATTCTAGCCATAGTAGATTCCCCAACGGGCCGGAAAACATATCAGCGATAATGCTTCTGGCAAGCCATTATTGGCTTTGTGTTAAAGAATACGTTCCGAAATATGGGTTTTAAGTGATGATATGGCCTCTGGAACAGTTTTTGAGCCCTGATCTCCTTTGCCGTGGATGCGAATGGATATCGACTCAGATTCAAGCTCCTTTTGGCCAACGATAAACATAGTATGAACTTTTGCTGTTTCAGCTGACCTAATTTTGGCGCCTATTTTTTCACCGGAAAGGTCGATGCTTGTTCGGAAGCCAGCTGCTTTAAGCTCATCGAATATTTTGTGACCATAATCGTTTTGATTTGCTGTGATAGGCAGGATACGGACTTGCTCAGGTGCAAGCCACAGAGGGAAATTGCCGGCAAAGTGCTCTATCAGGATGCCCATGAATCTTTCAAAACTGCCAAAGGGAGCTCGGTGGATCATTACCGGGCGGTGCGGGGCGTTATCTGAGCCGATGTACTGAAGGTCAAAGCGCTCAGGAAGGTTGTAATCAAGTTGTACAGTACCCAGCTGCCAATCGCGGCCTAGGCAGTCTTTTACCATAAAATCTAACTTGGGACCATAGAAAGCCGCTTCTCCGGGGACGTTTTCATGAATTATCTCCATATCCTTTGCAACGCGACTTAGGGTTTCTTCGGCAGCATTCCAATTGGAGAGATCTCCGGTGTATTTATCGCTATCTGGATCGCGTAGGCTTACCTGTACACGATAGTTATTTAGCCCTAGGGTGCGAAGGGTTTTGAGGGTAAGATCGACCGTGTCTCGAATTTCGCACTCCACTTGTTCCTGTGTGCAGAAGAGATGGGCATCATCTTGGGTGAGACCTCGTACTCTCGTCATGCCGCTGAGTTCTCCGCTTTGTTCATAGCGGTAGACTGTTCCAAATTCAGCCAGACGGACGGGAAGCTCCCGGTAGCTGTGTCTTTCTGCAGCAAAAATTTGTATATGATGCGGGCAATTCATCGGTTTAAGGAGATATTCTTCATGTTCATCTGCCTTAATGGTCGGATATTGACTATCCTTGTAATATGGGAAATGACCTGATTTTTTATATAGATCTATGCTTCCAATGTGAGGTGTAAAAACAGGATTATATCCTCGCTGTAAAAGCTCGCTCTGCATGAAATTTTGTAGCTCTGTCCGCACGATAGCACCCTTGGGCATCCAGAGAATAAGGCCTTGGCCCACAGTGGGAGAAATAGTGAACAGACCTTGTTCTCGGCCAATTTTTCTATGATCTCGCTTCTTTGCTTCTTCGTGTTTTTCGAGCCAGTCACTCAGCTGCGTCTTGTTTTTGAAGGCGGTCCCATAGATCCGCTGTAGTTGTGGGTTATTTTCATTTCCGCGATAATAGGCGGCCGCCAGACGCAGCAGTTTAAATGCTTTTACATTACCAGTGCGTGGCACATGTGGGCCGGCGCAGAGATCTAAAAACTCCCCATTTTGGTAAAAAGTAATCTGTTCGCCTTCAGGAATGTCATCAATTCTCTCTAGCTTAAAAGGTTGATTGATAGTTTGGTAATATTCCTTGGCTTCTTCTCTAGACTTTTCCGAGTAATCGAAGGTTTGATTTTCCTTAACCACTTTCTTCATCTCAGCTTCAATCTTTTCGAAATCGTCTGGGGTGAAGCGATGTTCAAGATCAAAATCATAGTAGAAGCCTTCATCCGTAGGAGGTCCTATATCCAGTTTGGCTTCTGGCCAGATGCGAAGTACAGCTGTTGCAAGCACGTGAGCACACGAGTGGCGAATTCGTGACAGCTCGTCCATTTGCTGACGTTCTTCAATGCTTTTACGATTAATTTCGTGTTTAGCGCCCTCCATGTGGGGTGTTGATATATCCCATAAACACCTCATAGAAAAGCAAATAGGATTTATTGTGAATCGTTTAGGCCTGACGTACTGCAAATATATTCGTCAAAATCATCCTATGAAGGAGTGGATTTCCGATTACATAGCTGCTGAAAAAGAAGCACTAGACACGATTCCAGTTGATCAAGTTGCGGCTGCAATCGAAACAGTGAAAGAGGCACTTAAGGAAGATCGCCAAATTTTTGTTTTCGGCAATGGTGGAAGCGCTTCTAATTCCTCACATTTTGCTACGGACTTGGGCAAAGGTTCCTCAGATGCGGTTGGAAAACGATTCAGGGTTACCTCCTTAAATGATAATATTAGCTGGATGACCGCTATTGGGAATGATTATGAATATTCTGGAATCTACAAACGCCAATTGGAGAATTACGGTAAATCCGGTGATGTGGTGCTGACAATGAGTGTGAGTGGCAGCTCTCCAAATCTTGTGGAGGCTTGTAATTGGGCAAAGGAAAATGGCCTTCATATTATTGCACTCATAGGAGCCAAGCGGGGTGAATTGTCAATGATTGCAGATAATTGTATTGTTGTAGAAGAGACCCATTATGGAAGAGCTGAAGATTGTCATATGGGAATTGCTCATATGATTTGCTACGCTTTCATGGAAAATCCCGATTTATTATCGTAATATTTATGCATGCCGAGTTCTGGCCGCATTCGAAATAAGATTTCGCAATTACCTCACAAGCCGGGGGTGTACCTCATGAAGGACCAACTCGGCACAGTGATATATGTGGGAAAAGCCCGTGATCTTCGAAAGCGTGTCAGTCAATACTTTCACCCTTCGAGGAGGATGGGATGGGATATCAAGTTAAGGGCATTAGTTGATGCCATATTTGATTTTGATATCCATTTAGTTAAAGGAGAGCCGGAGGCATTACTTTTGGAAAGCAGGCTTATAAAAGAATTTAAACCTCGCTATAATGTAAGCCTCCGTGATGACAAACGTTTCCTTATGTTGAAAGTAAATCTAAAAGATTCAGTCCCAAGGTTTACGCTTACTCGACTTATGGTAGATGATGGGGCCCAATATTTTGGGCCATTTCCAGATAGTAAGGCGCTACTCAGATCACTAGATTTGGCGAGGCATAAATTCAACTTAAGGGGATGTAAGCCATTAAAACCTAATAAAAAAGATTATAAACACTGTCTTTATGGTCATATTGAGGTATGCAGTGCGCCCTGTGTAGGACATGTTTCATTGGAGCAGTATCGTATGCAGGTTGAAAATGCCTGTGAGTTTCTAAGTGGTCATTGTTCCGAGATTCTTAATAGTCTCGAATCTGCAATGGTTGATGCATCTGAATCGAAGGATTATGAGCGAGCTGCTCGCTTGCGTGATCAAATACAGGCACTTAAAGATACAACCAGGAAGACTACGAGATACAGAAAATTGCCAAATCAATTGCCTGTATCATTGGATCCTGTAAATGATTTAATTAAACTTTCAGAGATTCTTAAACTCAAATCACCTCCCGCACACATAGAAGGTTTTGATATATCAAATATTAGCGGTACATACATGGTGGCTTCCATGGTTGTGTTTCGAAATGGAAGGCCTGCAAATGGTGAGTATCGAAGATACAAAATACGAGAAGTTACAGCCCAAGATGATTGTGCCTGCATGGCAGAGGTAGTTGGACGTAGATATCGTAGATTGAAGAAGGAAGGCCGACCGTTCCCTGATTTAATATTAATTGATGGGGGGATAGGGCAGCTTAGTAGTGCGGTTAAATCTTTAACTGAGCTGAGATTGTGCCATTTGGATATTGCTGCACTAGCAAAGGAGTTTGAAGAGATATACTTGCCGAAACAAAAGGAACCTATCCGATTGGGCCTCGATAATGGCGCGTTGAGGCTACTGCAAAGAATACGTGATGAATCTCACCGTTTTGCGAATAGTTTTAATGCTGAATTGAGGCTAAAAAAAATATCAGAGAGTTTGTTAGATGAATTTCCTGGAATAGGTGGCCGGCGTAAAGGTGCCCTTTTAAAGCATTTTGGGAGTGTGAAAAAATTAAAAAAAGCCAGCTTGAAGGAGATTGCTGAGGTTCAGGGGTTTGGTTTGAAAACTGCGCAAGCCTTATACGAGTTCTTAGGCGCGAGATAGAACCTAATATATACGCTCGTGCCCCGTATATATATTCATCTTATTGTTGCGCATAAAACCTATTAGAGTCTGCTTGTTTTCAGTAGCAAACTCTACGGCTAATGAAGTGGGTGCTGATATGGCTGCGACGATGGGTATTTTTCCGGCAAGCGATTTCTGCATTATCTCATAAGAAACTCTGCCGCTAACCATGAGAACTGTTGAAGAGAGTTCAATTTCTCGAAGCACCGAATACCCTATAACCTTATCAACTGCGTTGTGTCTTCCAACATCTTCACTTGAGTGAATTATTGAACCGTGTATGTCGAATAGTGCGGCAGCATGTAATCCGCCAGTTTGCTTAAAGGTGTTTTGGGCATCCCGGAGTTTTTGCGGAAATTTACCGAGCTCTTTAATTGAGATTGAAATATCCGATTCAATCAAAGGGAATAGGGATTGCACTGATTCGATCGTTGTCTTTCCGCATATTCCACAACTCGAGTTTGCATAAAAGTGGCGCTTTATCTTTTCTGAATCGATTCCTATATTTGGATTTAGGTAGGCGTTTGCTATATTCTGATTATTAGTTGTTTTGTCATCTACACAATGAGCAATTTCAAGGATATCACTCCGCTTTTTTATGATTCCTTCTGTTAATATAAAACCGGCAACAAGATCTATATCGTTGCCAGGCGTTCTCATGGTGGTCGCGATGGCGTTACCGCGAATACGGATTTCCAAGGGTTCCTCGAGAGCAACTTCGTCAGGCTCTTCTGTGATTAATTGGTTGGCACTTAATTTTCTTATCGTGATTAACCGAGATTGGTCTATCTTTGTCATCGCGAATCACTTACGGTTGTCTAATCAATAGACTGATAGCTTTTTCCAATTGAGGATCTTCTCCTTTTAGCCATTGGTCAGGTGTTATCCATAATTGAAAGTCGGGCTTTTCACCCTGGTTTTCCATGTTTGTCCCATCCATTCTGAACACCCCGCGACCCGGAATGCGTGCTTTTGTTCCATCTGTTAAGGTAAAGCTGGATGTCCAGATTACGTATCCAGGTGTTGGCATGCCAACCAATTTGGCTAGTCCTCGTTGTCTCATTGCATAAGGGAACATTTCGCCGTTTGAGTAGCTATGTTCGTTCATGAGCACAACAATTGGCTTATTCCATGCTCTGCTTGGGGCCAGTTCCGGTTCGCGATCTCTGGATTTATATATTCCGTGGGGCTTGCGTTCCAGCCAATCAATTAATGTGTCTGAAATGTTTCCGCCATTGTTAAAGCGTACGTCAAATATCATTGCGTTTTTGCCTTGAATGTATTCGTAAGCCTCCCGTTCAAATTTAGCCTGATCACTACTGCCCATTGCAGAAATATGTAAATATCCCACCTTTCCGTTCGTCGCTTCCTCGACTCTTTTTCTGAGTTCCTGTGTCGTTTCCTGGTAGCGTAATTTACGCCATTCAGATTCAGATAGGAGTTTATATTTTACTTCTCTGGAGCCTTCTTTTTCAGGTTTTGAGTTTACAGTAAACTTGGTTAATACAGTTGGTTTTTGTGTAAGGAATTTAAATAGTAATTCATCTGATGATACATCTTTTCCATCGATTTGAAGTATGTACTCTCCGGGTTTTATTTGAGTTTTCTCAAATGCCGCGGGTGCTTGCTTCGGGATATCTTTTACTTTTATGCCGACCCCACTGTATGAAAAGTCTATTGTAAAACCCAAGTGCGGTGTCTTTTTTTGAGATGTAGATGGAGCAACAGCTGAAAGTTCTGTATGTGAAGCATCTAGCTCACCAACCATCATTTGTAAGAGTGTTGCGAATTCATCGTTTGTATCAACTGAAGGGATTCGTTTAAGGTATTTATTGCGTAATGCAACCCAATCCCGGCCATGAAAATTACCATCGTAAAATCTATGGTGATAAGTTTTCCAGAACTGATAGAATGCAGCAGTCCTCTTGGCAGTGATATCATTGACAATATTTGCCGAGAAAGTGATCTGGGTAGCACTTCCGTTCTCGAGTTTCATTAAGTAAATTTTGCCTGATTTCATAAATGTGGCACTTCTGCCGTTTGGCAGGATACGTAGTGCGACTCGCCCGCCATCGTCATTCATTTTTTTGACTCTGGCATCCCATTTGGCTTTTGTATCTTACCTGCGATCTTCGCCAATAAAGGATTCGGTCCAATACCTATTGACAGTCTTATTTCTTCGCCAACCTCTTTCCCAATAAGACCCTTTATCTTCATTGATAGGTCTACCGCTTTGGAAAGTCTTGAATGACTGTTACCCAAATATATCTGAAACTCATCAATGGATCTCACACTTTCCAGCTCAGCCACACTATCCAATAAATATGAAATATATCACAAACTATTTTTTCTTTTAATACTTTTTTATTCTCACAGGATGAGGAACTCTGCCCGCCATCTGCGATTAGCGTGTTTGGTGGTAATGAGGAGAATGTCGTGTCTTGGGGAGAGCCTGTAGGTAACATAGGTTGTGGTGACTATGCTGTCAATGAAATGCCATTTACTGATCAAGGTACGAATGCTGGAATGGGTGATGATTGGCCTATATCGGGATCAAATGGAGAGGATGTTGCGTATACATTGAATGTAAGCGAGACGACCACCTATGATTTCACATTATGTTCAAATAATACTGA
>CAJWKQ010000028.1 GCA_913041895.1 uncultured Verrucomicrobiales bacterium | reverse complement strand
CAACAGGGAGCGCAACAACAGGGAGCGCAACAACAGGGAGCGCAACAACAGGGAGCGCAACAACAGGGAACGCCTAGCCCGTAGTATTTTTATTTTAGCAACCAAGCCAGCAAACTTAGCACTTCTTTTTTATTCATCTGATTGAGTAATCCCGGGGGCATAATGGAGATATCTGATTGCGAACGTTTGAGGATATTAACTTTTTGAATTCTGGTGATCTTGTTCGGCTCCAGCGGGTTCTCAGCGAGTTGCAGAGTTGGCTCACGGTAGTCGAGGTTGGGGATAATTTGACCTGAGACAGTACGGCCATCTTTAAGTTTTACAATAAAGGTGTGGTAGTTTTCTGCGACGGTCTTGGAAGGTTCTAGAATTTCAGTCAGCAAAGCCTCAGGGCTGAACCGGCGAGATACATGAGTTAGGTCCGGCCCGATCGGGTATCCTTCATTTCCTTTTCTGTGGCACCGGCTACAGAGCGCGAGGCGGAAAATTTTTTTACCATTATTGGTGTCAGTGTTTTGTAAATCGAAATCATTTATAAAGTCAGCTGGTTTCCATTGTTTAACAAACTTCCTCCCCGATAGATCAGGCATTGGGGGCAGGGTGGGTTTGTGGTTGAGTTCTTTTTTAAATTCCTCCTTTTCCTTATCAGTGAGAGTGGCGATAGAATCTTTACGAATGCGGTTCAATGCCTGTGGTAAACCTCTTCCGCCAAGAAGAGTATCATAAGTGCCAAGGGCGCGAAAAAAGATTCTGCGAGATTCCGGCGTCCAGCCTGTTTTAGCATGGCGTAAGTGGTACAGATATAGAATGCGTTCGTGCTGGTTGGTGCTCGCATCCAGCAGTCGAACTGTCGCCGGCACTGCTTTGGCGGGATGGAGGGGAATCAGCAACTGCACTAAAGCTTGGTTAATCGCTGGGATCGTGTGTGGGAAATGGGGAAGTAGATTGCTCTTTATTGTTTCAATTTGTTCATTTGAATATATACCACGCTCGATACCGCGCCGAATTAAGTCCAGATAGGCCAACCGAACTGAAGGAAGCAGTTCGGGCCAATCGGGTATCAACTGCAAGCGGGCAGCTTTACCTAGAAGGTTAGTTTCTGCTGTTTGGCGTTCGATATCTGTCGCAATTGTAATTTTAGTGGGCAAGCCGCCGCGCTCAAATGCGATGCGCCATGCATGACGCACCCGAGGATCAGGGTGTTGGTCATTGTAAGTGGTTTTTGTTTTACCATGGGATACTTCAGCCTCGCGACGAGCCTTGCGGAAAGCCTGTGCCTGTTTTGCGCGTGCTGATTCCTGTTGAGTCGCAGCCCGTGGCTGAATTTTGGTTCCGGTGTGTTTTACGCGGTAAAGGGCACTTTGGGTTTTGCGGCCGCCGGTTACGAAATACATGGCTCCGTCCGGGCCGAAATCAAGGTCGGTCACATTTAGCGGTTGTCCGCGTAGGAACACTTCAGCAGCACCCATGTAGGTACTGCCACGCGGACGTAGGTGTACTGCGAGGATACGGCCATAGGTCCAATCAAGGATAAATAGCGCTTTTTTGTACACGGGTGGGAAATGGCTTTTTGTGCCAAACTTTACGCCAGTGGGTGATCCTTTACCAATATCGATCGTGGCAGGAGTATTGTCCGGGTGGTCCGGGAAGTATGAGGGCCAACTACCAGTTACTGCGCGCCAGCCGAAGTCCGCACCACTTGTGAGGTGTTTCACCTGCGTCGGCCGGTACCATGGTGTACCCATGTCAAATTCTGCATCAGCATCGTAGGTAAAAGCTTCACCGTCAGTGTTAAACGCAATGCCATAAGGATTACGCAGGCCTCCGCAGAAGATTTCTTTTTCGGATCCATCAGCGTTCATCCGAACTATGTGGCCTTCATTCAGCCGGAAGGGCTGAAAATTTCGTCGTAATGGAGAAGTAAGATCATGCGCATCTGCAGGTAATTTAATGGAGTCGCCATGGATGGCATAAACCTTTCCATCCGGTCCGAGGGTTAATGCATTGCGTCCGTGGCCAAAGCCACCATCGGATGTGTGAATCCGTTCTTCCTCATTAAATATACCATCGCCGTTGGTATCACGAAGGCGGAAGATGCCCTTAGACTGGTTGGCGTTTACGAAAAGGCTGTTGTGTGCATAGACCAGTCCGCGGCATTCCTTTAGGGTTTGATTGATTGTTTCTGAGTGGGTTACGGCTTTGAAATCCTTGGAAAAGGTATAACGCAGAAGACCTTGGTCTTCGCGTCCGATCGTCAAGCGGCCTTTCGGGTCAAAGGCGAGACTGATCCAGGACCCATCGTCTGGTCCGGCGGAGATTATACGCTCTGCGCTGAAATCTGGAAGGAGTTGAAATGTTTTTGGGTCAGTGCCTTCGGTGGTATTGCTGGCTCGTTTCCACTGAGTGTAGTCATCGGCTTCTCCTATGGTCAGAGGCCGAAGATTCCACCAGTGCTCCAGTGCGAGATTACCTAAGTTCTTCATGCCTTTCCAATCTGCAGAGGTAGTAAAGCGGGTGGTGATCCCCTTAGAATAATTGACTTTTAAATCCAGGGCCACGGCCGGATTTTCCAGAATCTTGAGTGGGCGTAGTTCAATTATATTAGGGCCAGGCTTAATGAAATTTTTCGCGTCGACCTCAACTACCGGCCCAAACATTTCGGCAATGCCAACACGTTCGCCGTTGATGCGAAGTTCTATGTGGGCCGAATCAGCGATTAACCTTAATGGTGCCGATCGGATTATCGTGTCATTGAGAATCGGAAATGCTCGGCTGATTGGTTTTGTATTTTTAGGGCTATCATGCCAAATCCAGTAGGGAACCGCCTGGATTGGCACGGTCAGCAAAAAAATTCCGATTAAAAGGGTGCCGATTTGCATGGCCATAGTCTGGAGTGAAGGAACAAAATTGAAAGCAAAAGGAAGCTCTAGCGTTTTTCCATGAGGAAGGCCAAAAGATTACGTAGCTCAGAAATGGTAAGCGTGTGAGCTAGGCCTGGTGGCATAAACGAAGTGTATAGTTCCTTCTTGTCGGTGATTTTACTCTTATTGAGCCGAAATTCTTTTCCGTCGATTCCAAGGTATGCTTCACCGCTGCCTCCGCGTCGCATGGCAATACCGGTATGGGTGGTTCCGTTCTCAAGGGTAATGAGCCACAGTCGTAGATAAGGCGAGACCTCCTTATTAGGCTGAAGGATGGACTCTAGAAGTCGTTCCCTCGTAATTCCATGGCCGATCCGGGTTAGATCAGGGCCTACACGAGTGCCGCGTTCATTAATCTGGTGGCAAAGACCGCAAGTGGCCACTTTGCGGTTAAAGAAAATTCTTTGGCCGGCTTTCGTGTCGGCCTTGCCGGGGAGGGCATCCATTTGTTTTAACCAGGCGGCGGTGTTTTCAGCGGCTGGATAATTCTTAGAATAGGGCTTCCCCATGGCGCGTCGGGCCCCGGGTGATTTAATCGCATTTACCTTCCCGGCCGTGTCCGCGTCGTGGTGTGCTCCAACGAGACTGCGAAGAGCTTCACTGCGTACGGCTGGATCTTTAAGGGTTAGCAATTTTGTAAGCGTATCCGAATCGGGGGATTCAGCGGTTCCAAGAGTGGCGATGGCCTCCAGTCTCAGAGTGCGTTCAGCCTTTGGATTAAGAGCCAATAGACTCAAGGCAATGCGTGTGACCTCGTTGAGGTGATACCGGCTTTTCCAGATGGCTTCGTATTGGAGTTTGGGGTGATCAGATTGAATCCAATTTACTAGTTGATGATCATTAATCGCTTTATGGTCGGCGGGTAAATAGCGAAGCACATTGGCGCGAAGGTTAGGCGGGGTGTCGGGGTTGTTTAAGATGGCCAAGGCAAGTTTTGGGTTAAATATATCGGGTTTGCTGTTGCCATCCAGTATATCGAGCGTAGTAAGTGCCGCGCGGAAATTTTTATAACTCAGGTTGGGGTATTTGAGTGATGCTTCAACTAATGGGCGTGCTTCCTGATTTCCGGATCGAGCAGTCCAGCGCAAAAACTCGAAGAGGATATTCGGGTCTCTTTGAGTCATGGTATCCATTGAGGTACTACGAGGATTTGTTTTTTGGTGCGCCTGAATTTTTACTGTAAGAGTAGGAGGGAAAGATCCGGCAGGAATATTGGCTAGGGCAGCGTGACGAATGAATGGATCGGGATGATTGAGGGCTAGTTTTTCGAAGGACTGGTCTGGCAGGAGTTTGCCATTGAGAAGTGCTTTGAGTTTCTTCTGACTGTGTTGTATGTACTCAGGTTTTTTGATCGCTAAAGCCTTGAAATTTTGTGTAGGTCGAATGCGCCACAGTCGGCCCTTACTATTGACGTTGTAGGAACTGGTGTTCCAATCTGTGAGATAGAGGTTGCCATCGGGGGCGGCAGCGAGTCCTACGGGTCGAAAACTGTCATCGCCTTGAATCAATGGAGTCATCTTGGCCCCAAAAGAAGTTCCCCTTTGGTTGAGTTCGTAGCTTTCGATTCGGTGATCCCCCCAAGAGGTGACAAGTAGACGTCCGCGATATTCAGAAGGAAAAGTGGCTGAATCAAATTGGAGGACTTCGCAGGGGCCTTCGCCGGTGCCGTGAATCATGGGAAGCGTTCCGGATAGCTCGCCATTCCACGCCACAAATGGGTGAATCCCTGTGCGACCAAATTTGAATCGGTAGCCATAATCGCCGCCTTGGATTACATGGAGTAGTCGACAGGGCGGACTATGGCCGGGATCGTTATCGACGGTAAAAAGATTACCCCATTGGTCGACGCAATTACCAAAAGGGTTCCAGAAGCCGCGGGCGATCTGTTGCAGTTTCTTTCCGGTTGTTGTGCAACGGAAAATCCCTCCACCAATTCCTTTGGCGCCATCGAGAGTGCTGCTATCGGTGCCGGTCATTGTATAGGGATGGCCAAGGTTTTCACCGAGTCCAAAGATGAGGTCACCGTTGAGATCCCAGCATAGACCGGAAAGGCCGTTATGCGGATAGGTGCCGGTAGTTTTCAGGAGAATGACGTCTTCAGTTTGATTGGCCTTGCCATCGTTGTCAGTATCCCGAATACGCAGTATACGGCTTCGTTCAGCGATATAAATCCAACCATCCATGCCCACGAGAACATCCATGCCCACGCGGAAATCCTCAAAGAAAACAGTTCGCTTATGTTTGCCATCGGTAGTTGGTGTAAACACGAGCAAGCGATCATGATCTGGTCCCTTGTAGTCCTTTAAAGGAAAGTGGGTGTGGTTCTCGATGACAAAAACTCGCCCCTCAGAATCTACGCTGATGCCCGTGGGTGTGACAATGTCGGGAGTCTCTGCAATCAGTTCAACGATGATTCGTGAATCGGGTGACTTAGGTATTTCACCGCCAATTAAAGTCAGAGAGAAAACCGTGAGCAGCAATGAAATTCGCATAAAAAAAATTGGAGCCAGAGACCGGATTCGAACCGGTGACCTGCTCATTACGAATGAGCTGCTCTACCAGCTGAGCTACACTGGCTGATTGGGTGGGATTCTATAACCGGACCCTTTGAGCGGGCAAGTAATTATAGGGAGATCCGATGAGTGTGAGCAGTCAACAGGGTAACTAGCAAAGGTTTGTTAAATTGACAGATCAATATTCTGAAGATAGGTTGCAAATGCTTTAAGGAGGTATTTTTAATGAACATCGCCGTCAGGATTGCATTGGTTATCACTACTCTCATTTGTGCAATTTGTATTTATGTGATCACCGATTATCGGGGCAAGCTAAAGGCTGCTGAACTAACTGCTGCATCGATTAAAGAAAGCGCTTCAAAAAAATCAACCCAGTTTTCCAGGCTGGAATCCAGCAACCTGGAACTCAAAAATAAATTAGTTGCTTTACAGGCTGATGTGCCAAATTTGATGGCACAGATAGAACTTGGATCAAATATGTACAAACAGGCGGATGCTGCCAGTAAGGAAAAAAGCAAACAACTTGCAGATCAGAAAGAAAGTTTGAACCTTGTAAGATCTGAGCGGGACAAATTCAGAGAAGCTGCCAAGAATTTGCAGCAACTGGAAACGGTATTGGCTGCTTACCAGAGGTTAGGGACCGTAGCTCAATTGCAGGCACTAAAGAATCAAACCCAAAAGAATCATACAACATCTGGCGAGCCCGTTCAGGGTTCACATTCTGGAACCATAGAGAGCAGGGTAAAGGCAAAATCAGGTGTTGAACTGGGAATGATACTGAGCGTGGACACAAAGCTGGGCTTTTGTGTCATTAATTGTGGGTCCAACAAGGGTGTTGTAAAGGGAGATCAATTTGATATCCACCGTGCTGGTAATTTTGTTGGAAAGATAAAGATAGATGAGGTGCGCCCTGCAGTGTCCATTGGTACTGCGGTTAGAAAGTTTACACCCAAAGGATTGCGCGCAGGTGACAAAGTTGTGCAGGGTGAATAATAACCAATCTGTTCTTGAGAGGTCTCTCCCGATAACATGCTAGGCCTAACGGACCACTTGGATTCTCCCAGCTTGTCCGGCGGGAGTTGGGCCTCCTCCTGAGCTAGGTGGGCCTACTGGATACTGTAAATTTAAGACCCATTCTGATCGGTTTGGGTCCCACCACTGGTTGCTCAAAATATATTCAGGCCCATACATTGATGGAAGTCGGTTCATCCGGCGAATCTTGACGCCTAGATCGCCCAATTTCATGACCTCATTTAAGTTCCGTGTGCTAATTAGATTGTTTTGTTGTGGGACACCCGGTGTGGCTATGACATTGACCGCTGAACTGTTTGCGCCTCCTCCAGCCTGCGCGGTAAACGCTGTTCCTGCGTTAATGGGACCCAATGGTGGGGCTGGGAGGTTCCCAAGTATGTTAGTGGTGCTTATGACAGGATTGACGAAGAAATCACCAAAGAGTCTTGTGTTTTGATAACCCGTATTACGGTCATACTCCGGAATACCCACCCACTGAGTTTGGTTTAGGGTTGGATCTGGCATATTTCCTGCCCCTTCTACTGGTATTCCCGTAAGGGGGTTGAGAAGAGTTCCGTATTCACCTCCATCTACAAATGCAAATTCAAGATCAGTAGTGATAGTTTCTGGGTGACTCCATTGTCTTAGAGTTCCTTCACCATAGAGGTCATTGCCTGCATTATTACGCGGGTTTATCCATTGGATGGCGTTGTCAATCAATGCGGGATTTAACGTAAGTGGCGGCCCGTTAACACCCCCGATATCACAGGCTGAGCCACGCTGGATTTCAATAAAGTTGGCCATATCCAGATCTTCAGGGTGGGTGATTCTTTCTGCTCTAGCTGCAATACCTCCCTGTCGGTATACTGTTCTTGTATCCCTTATAGGTGCTTGCGTGCTTGCGGGAGTTCCGACCGCTGGCGGTGGAAAACGGGCATCAGATCGATTCCATTGAGGGTGGTAGCCACCAACAAGCCAAACTGTCGCATCCCATCCGTCTCTCCACACAAAGCCCCCAGGGCTGCCTGGAGGTCGCCAAGGGTCTGTCATTTGATTGGATGTATAGTCGATGGTTAAGGAGAAACCTGAAACCGGGATTATATTGCGAAGGGCATCCATGTTTCCGAATAATGGGGCGTTAGAGTATGTTCCATTGCCATCACCCTGTCGCAAGATGATAGGAGCTCCACCGGCGTTGTTGCCAACTGCGTTGTTGTTGGCCTCCATTGGAATTCCTACAACATAGAATGTTCGGTTGGCATCAAGGCCGGCCCGGTTTGATCTTTTTGTCGTGGCTTCATAAGTGGCATAGTATCTATATCTGTTCCAGTAACCGCCATAGGCACCAAATTGTGTAGCTGTAGGGCCGGTGACGCCATTCTCTCGTGAACCCGGAACCGTGGACTGGTAGAAATTGTGCCTAATAAATTTTAATCTAAATTCACTACGAGCCGATCGGCGTGGGCTCATGGAGAGATCTATATTGGTTGGATCACTCCCAGGTGTGCTGTCCATAGTGTTGCGAGAGTCATCGGTGCGTAGCCTCACATTGACAGTACCGCTATCCAGGAAGGCGGTGAATGCATGCTCTTCAATGTATCCCCTCGGATAAGGTCCAGCGTTTTGGGGGCCGTTGAAGTAATTGTCATTCCAATCGGGGTCCATTTGGCTCCAATTAACGTAGAATGTCGGTGGGTTCGGTATCGGATCCATCTTTAGTGTTTGTGTCCAGTCCCATGTTGCATCGCTCCATCGCGGAGGAGTGGCCGTGGGATCTTCCCTGTTAGCCCTTAAGTCATCTGAACCATTGACGTCCTCAACGCCGTGAGCTTCGGATCCGGCAAGATCCATGGTTGTAACGGGATCCCATTGAAGGGTGAAGTATTTACCTCGTGCATCACCGGCAGATAAATATCCGTCATAACCCGTGCCTTTGCCTGTGCCGGTTCGGCGGCCCGGTTGCGTGAAGTCAACTCCGTTAGGATCAGGTCCACGAGCCTTATCTACCGATCCCATGTTGCCGTGGACGACACGGTAGGCTCTTCCCATCCGGAGTCCGGTGATGCCTCCAAGGCCGCCGTTAAGATTCTGATCAAATATAACGGGGAGTCTTCCGTTAGCGCCCGGAACAACATAAAGGAAATCTCCTTCATTCAGATTATGATTGTGAACAGGGTCACTAATCCCGTCAAAATTGACATTGTCAATAGGCAGACCATAATTAGGATTCGGAAGTAAGCCATTTTGAAGGTTAGGGTCCAGAGATGTCGGATCGTTGCTCATGGTTCTAAAACGCGACCTGTCTGTTATGCGGATAGGGCGAATCCATTCTACTTCCCAGTTTTGGTCCGCATTTAGGCCGGCTCCTACGTTCCGTGGGATGGAAAAACTACCCAGTCCCATTAGGTAATCGGTAAATGATGCTGGTCTTCTATTGGGGGTGGAACTTGTAGCGTCTTCATAGGTTTCATGTATGGTAAATTCACTCGGGTCGTCGGTATCCACACTCACATAGTAGTAAGTGTATCTGGGATTGGGGGCAGGGTCTTGAATGACATCAGGACTGTCTTCACCAGACGCAACATTGAAAGGGTTGAAGGGGCGATTATCTGGAAGAGGGACAGTGGGGGTGTTCGCGGCTGTGAGAAAACGGATGCGGTCACCATTCTGGAAGGGATTGGTACCGTCGGCGACATCAATTGGTTGACCTACAATAGGTATACTCGGTGCAGGGGCGTTGATTAATCCATCTGGAGTCTGGTCTTGAACTGTAAATCTATCAGCAATAGACACAGTGAAATCTCCACCAATAAGACCTGCAGGGTTATCAAATATAACTCTGTCATCGGCAACACCAATGACGCCTAGGGCACTTGCCTGAGTTAAGTGAAAGCTCATTTCCTTGCCTTGACCACCGGGATAAAGAATGGGGTCATGAGGGCCTCCCAGGCTAAGATAAAAGAGTGTGCGACCTGTATCAATGAGGTCTTGTGGAATAGCAGCACCACCCCCTATCACCACTGGCGTTCCGTTTTGAACTCTTTCCCATTCAATGCTATCTACTCCAGGCTGCTGATTTGGTGGTACTCCTGCTACGCTTAGTGTGGCGGAGTCGACAGAATTCGCTTTCCAAACGGTTATATTGCCGACCGTTCCCCGAACATCCAGCTGTGCATTGCCGTTACCAAACGCTGTTTGGGGGTTAGGAAGGGTTGCTGCTGCGAGATCTCTGGAAACCGCATCAGCGTATTGTCCGTGCAGATGGAGCCATACTTGCGTTGGATCATTCCCTTGATGCAGGAGTCCTTGGCCGACTTGCCCCATATCTGGCCATTTACCACCCGGTTGCCAGATGAAGTCATAATTGGTAGAATAGTTGTTATTACCCCTGCTAACACTGGCCCAGATTTGATTACCAGCCGCTAAGGGGACATTAGGAAGGGCTCCACCAACAGTAATACGGTCTCCGGAGCGCAGTTTATTGAAGTTTGCGGGGTTGGGATCGGGAGGTACAGTAATCATTGGAAGTTTCAATGGCTCCACCTGGAAGGGCGGGTCGTCGGCTTGGCCTCCGGTGTCTTCATAGACCCATATTGGACTATTGCCGGGAGGTTCCCATTGCCCTTGGTTATTGTAAACCGCATCCGCCCAACTGTGATGAAACCAAACAAATGCCCGCTCCGGTCGTCTCAGAGCAGGGTCGGGGTTAATACTCTTAACACTTACATATACGAAGTCGCCAAGACGAAGGTGGGAAACAAGGGGGGGCTGGGCGGGTGGGGGGCCAAAGGTTCTATTGGCCCCATTGCCCTGCTCTGGAACGGGTGGTGGTGGGAGGGCGGGTTGGGTGGTTCCATTCATAATTTGAACCAGATCACCGGTCTCAAGTGTATGTCCTCGGCCGTCAACTACGCTGATTATGCTTTTATCAGGGCAGATAAGTGACCAACCGGCCCCAAGATCGTCGGCGGGGTTACCGTTATTGTTCCCCACATTGACGGGGTTAATGCCTTGTCTGGCCTCCTGTAAGTTAGTGTGCAAGGTAAGTTGGGTGTTTAGCCCCGGACCAATCCCTGAGTCTGGAACGAAGGCCCAGCCACGCCAGATCGCAGCAGCAGTTAAACCCTGAGGCATTTGATTCTGGTCAGTGGGGTGAAAAATAACAATGTAATCGCCTGTGGTGATTAAATGCCCTTGAGGGTTGTTCCAGGTGAACGTATTGGTATTCTCATCCAGAGCATTCGCCTGCACCTCCTCAACCCGCATAAAGCCTCGTGTACTGCCACCATTTGCCGGGTTTGGTGGAACGGTTTCCTCAGGTGTGAGACCGGGAGCAGGGCCGACTATCCATCTATCCATATTCACAGTCTCAGTAATCTGAGAGAGAACCAGCCTTTCTTTGCGCCACTTCCAAGGATGTTCGGTCATTTTTGCATAGATTGGGAGGGACTTGTGCCCAACGTTAGTCTGAAATTCATTAACAGCGAATCCCGCAAGATTGATAGGATTGTTGCCAGGGCCCACTTCACCGCCATTAAATACATTTCCAGTAGCATCAATTTCATTGGTATGCAGCCAGACTCGATTACCATCAACACTGACATAATAATGCTCATTTACATCGATAGGCGGGGGAATTGTAATGTCCGGGTCCGTCCAGCGGGTGCGCTTTAGGTAAACCACATCACCGGTTACCAAGCCGTGATTGTGGCGTTCAATAAAGTTATTATTTATATCAACGTGGAACCCTTTGAAGAGGGTGTATGACACCGGACGTGCGGCCCCTAACGTGACCCCAAGAGAACTATCTATGGCGGGGGCGGCTTGCGCATTGGTGAAGACTTGAAGTCCTTGAGCGTTAGGGTCAGGAGCCGCTGGAGGTAGGATGATTACACCTGGGACTGTTGCACGTGTAGCGCTGGCATGGTCAGCGAAGAGCTGTATCCGGGTGGCATTGATTCGCCTGGCGTAATATGTGTCACCAGTGTTGCAAGGATTGGGTGGGTTATCATCAAAAAAGACTGCCTGACCATTTACAAGATTATGAGGGCTAGTAAAATCTAAGAATGTAAACTGACCGGCCGGGTCTACTGGGTTAACAGTGATCTGTATGCCGGCATCGGAAACTGCGTCTTTGGTTACGCAAATATCCTTCCAGTCAGCAAGGGTGTAGGGCGATTTGTCGATGGACCCAATGGTTACGGGAGCTCCAGTTTGGCGATGGCCTATGACAGGTGCATTTACCACAAAGTTTTGAGGCTTGCTGCCGTTGTAGTCGACGAAGTCAGTGATATCGTTATTTGTGACAGGGTTCTCCTGGCGTGCATACCAAGGGCCCCTGCGTGCCACCCGCCGAGGAACATCCATTGCGCTATCGACATCCGGGAATAACTGAATACGGAAGTCATCGAGTTTGCGTACGGCGAACAGCGTTGAGTTTAGGTCGGTCCGGGTATTCGCTTCGCCTCCCGGTAGGGCGTTGACAATATTTACCCCCAATTGGGTCCCAATGGCGGAAGAGCCGGTCCACCCTGCATACTGGCCTTTGGAGTTTAGGTAGCCCGGCAACGGGTTTTGAAGCGGATCGGGTTTCCAGTTTCTTTCCGTACGTGCTGGTATAGGCTGATTCTGGGCGGGTCCTACTGGGGTTTGATTTAAGAAGTTATTATGCCGAATTTGATCTGCGCCTTGGGCTGAAGTGATTTGGGGGAGCGCATCAAACTTTACCATGTCTCCAGTATTAAATTTGTGTGGGGTTCTGGAGGTAAGTGTGTCCGTTCGGTAATCTAAGATGAAGTCGCCCACTCGTGGTGTATCATCGAGCATTGGTCTTTGAGGAGGGTCAAAGATTTCTAGTTTGGGTGCTACTCCAGCGATTCCCTTGGAATTTCTTCGGGGTGAACCCGAGATATTGCCTCGTCCGCCAGGGACTCCACTGGCAGTACTTCCGACAGCGACCGATTTTTGAGTGGGCTTGAATTGGTTAGGGTAGTTTCCCCACCGAACGGATTGTTTAAATGACTGACCGGTCTTGTTAGGTTCAAACCTGTTTATACCTTTGGTAGGGCGGTAGTTGTAGGGGCGAACAACAGGTGTCCAAAGAAACCTAGCTACGGCCTGCCCAAAGAGATCAATGCAGAATACAAAGGTAAAGATATATAAAAACGTCCTTGTCACTATATTTCCTCCTAATTTCACGGCAAAACTACCCATCTTTTTAGGCTGCTTTGCCTATGTGTAAGGGCCAGAGCAGCAATTCTGATGCCAGAATGAAGGTATCTTACATCCCGTACATTATTAATAGACGGGAAAAAAAAGAGAATGTTACCGAATTATTTTGTTAATGTAGAAGCGAGTTTCTTACTCAATAACAAAAAATCGCTCAAAATATGCAAAGTCTCCCGTAATTCCGGGTCAATACTGAAGGTGTTGAGGTCTGCTGGTTGATTGTTTTCGGCTTCTGACGATTCCTTTTTAGGTTTTGGAGGATCGAGTTTTTTCAGTGGTTTATCGTTTTCTGCAATTTTAACATCAACTTCATAATAATCTTCCTCTGGGGAAGATCGGCCTTCCCGTTCCTTGTTTCGCTTTTCTATTCGTTTCTTATTTTCGGCGCTTTCTTGGCGTCTAACTTTTTCATTAAGCGAGACAGAGGGGTCTTCCTTTCGCTTTTGGGCTCTATCGATATCCTCTAGGATGTATTGGTAGTCAGTATTTGATTTAATGCGCTTGGAAGATGCATTTCTGAGTGAGGTGAAGAAAGCACTGACTTGATCTAGTGAATTATATTGGGCTTCAGCAATCTTGTCAGATTCCAGTGCTCGAGGCA
The DNA here is from genome assembly GCA_913041895.1 of uncultured Verrucomicrobiales bacterium. Lineage (GTDB taxonomy): Bacteria > Verrucomicrobiota > Verrucomicrobiia > Limisphaerales > UBA1100 > UBA1100. The sequence goes on along the minus strand of CAJWKQ010000028.1, from coordinate 10,104 downwards.
GGTCAGCTTCACTTGTGCCCAGATAGTCAAGCAACGAAGGCAACACAATGTCTGGAGTAACGCCATCGCGCTGGGTTGTAGCACCATTGATTCGGTAAAATTTTGAGATGGTGAATTTAAGCTGTCCGGAATCTCCGGCAAGATTTGCAATAAAGGAACGGTTTAGCGGAAGAATTTGCTGTACGGTTCCTTTACCGTGAGTGGCCTTACCTCCAACGATTATGGCTCTGCCATGGTCTTGGAGTGCTGCTGCAACAATTTCAGATGCAGATGCACTCATATGACTAACCGCAACAACGAGTGGGCCATCATAGGTTACACTACGGTCAGTATCGCTCATAACTTTTTGCCTGCCCCTGTAGTCCTTAACCTGAACTACTGGCCCCTTTTCAATGAAGAGACCGGTGAGTTTAATTGCTTCAGATAGTATCCCGCCACCATTGTATCGGAGATCCAGCACAATTCCGTCTACATTCTCCTTAACAAAACGTTCGATGATTACTTTACAGTGTTTAGAGCATTTATCATAAAACCCAGGTAACTTGATGACTCCTAGTTTTTCCCGGGTTCCCTCATTTTTACGTTCAATGATATAGCCTTTGGCAAGTTGGTCTTCGAGCGGAACCACATCCCGCGTAATGCTGATCACTTTGCGTTCATCTGTGCCCGCGGGAATGATAGTCAATTTGACTACAGTGCCTTTCTTGCCGCGGATGAGACTGACAACCTTCTCCAGTTTCATGTCGAGAATGTCAGTAGGGATTTTGTCGCCGGGGTTTTGCACCGCAACGATTCGGTCATTAGCATGAATGAGCTTGCTACGATTGGCAGGTCCCCCCGGCATGACGCGGACAATTTTCGTGTAACCATCATCAGCCTGTAGGACTGCGCCGATGCCAGTAAGTTTCATATCAATACTGTTAATCTTGAAATTCTCTGCCTCATGAGGACTCATATAATCTGAGTGAGGATCATATGCTCGGGTTAATGAGCTAAGGAACGTTTCGAGTATGTCATCCCGATCGTATCCTTTCATGGTTTTCAGGAGGCGTTCATAACGCCTTTGGATTTTCGCCACCGATTCTTCGATTTTTTTTGGGTCAGGCTCCTTGCCGTCTTTGTTGAAGGTGAGCCGGTCGGCAAGAAGCTCAAGCTTAATACGAGATCGCCAGAGGTTCCGTGCTTCAGAGTTGTTCTTGGGCCATGGAAGCTTATTTCGCACAGGGTTAAATTTCTCTTCTTTGGAGAAATCCATTTCCTCTTTAAGGATTTCATCAACCATCTTTTTCCGTTCGCTAAGACGTTCGAGGTATCTGTTAAAAATTTCATTGGCAGAGGTAAGTCTTCCAAATTTAACCTGATCATCCAGACGTTTGCCGATCATTTGCTCAAAATGATCTACATCGGATTGCAGAAAAATCATGTGGCCGAAATCGAGGGCGTTCAGGTAGTTTTTAAGGTGGTAACCTGAAATCTCATCGTTAAGTTTTGTTTGGCGGTAATGAATTTGGCCAATTATCTGTCCAACGGTTTTGGCGATGCGACTGCTTTGCTCTGGAGTCAGCTCTGCCTCTAATGGGGCAATCGTTAAAATCAGAACACAAGTAATGACGAGTCGTTTCATTGGCTCGATAATGACGTTTTTTGATCTTCAGGCAAACTTTATCCCAATAAGTTGTTAAAAGGAGAGTGAATTTCAGGTTTCTCTGGCTTCTTTCCAGATGCGGATTACTTCAGACCTTCAATGACCCAATAACTATTATTGAGACAAAATTTCTATTTGGTATCTGGTTTGTTTGAGTCAAAGATTTCTTGCCGCCAAAGCTTTAATAGAAAAGCATGAGGGCACGTGCAGGCAGACTACTCTTAGTCTACAGATTATTTTTTTGTTCAGATAAAATGAAAGCAATCAAACGACGTCAATTCATTACGGCAACTGCCGCGACCATGGCTTTCCCATACGTGGGGCGAGTGCTTGGGGCAAACAACAAGCTTAATATAGGTGTTGTCGGTGTTTCCGGTCGCGGAGCAGGCAACCTTAATGGGGTGTCAGGTGAAAATATTGTCGCTTTATGTGATGTGAGTGCCGGCAATTTAGCTGGTGCTTCAGTGAAGCATCCTAAAGCTAAAACCTATTCGGATTTTAGAAAGATGCTCGAACAGAAGGATCTGGATGCGGTTGTTTGCAGCACTCCTGATCATACCCATGCGATTGTGGGTGTCAGCGCGCTTAAGAGCGGACGGCATCTCTATTGCGAGAAGCCGCTGGCTCATACTGTTTCAGAAGTGCGGGCGATGACTGAGGCGGCAGAGAAACACAAGCGGGTTACTCAGATGGGTAATCAAATTCATTCTGGGGAAAATTACCGGCGCGTAGTGGAGCTTGTGCAGGCTGGAGCGATAGGTTCTGTTAAGGAAGTGCATGTCTGGTCTGCCGCCAGTTATGGTAATATCGATTTATCAGCTGCTGATGCTCCCCTTCCCGAGGGGCTTGATTATGATTTATGGTTAGGGCCTTTGCCTTACAGGCCGTTTCGAAAAGAATACGCCCCTTTTGCATGGCGACATTTTTGGGATTTTGGTGGCGGCACTCTTGCAGATTTTTGGTGCCACTACGCTGATTTGGCTCATTGGGCACTCGATTTATCCCATCCCTTGACTGTACATTCCCAAGTAGGGAAAGCCCGCCCAGAAAGAGTGACTTCCACGATGCGCGTTGAGTATACCTACCCAGCCCGAGGTAAAAAGCCACCGGTAAAATTGATTTGGTATCAAGGCGATGAACGACCCCCTGGCTTAACCTTGAAGGCGGGCCAATTCAATTCAGCGGTATTGTTTGTAGGTGATAAGGGAAAGTTGATCAGTAATTATGGTCGTCATGAATTATGGCCAGCTGAACAGTTCAAGGACTTTAAACGACCACCAAAAACAATACCAGATTCCATTGGGCATCATGCCGAATGGATTAATGCTTGTAAGGAGGGAGGTAAATCAATGACAGATTTTAGCTATTCAGGCCCGTTAACTGAATGTGCACTGCTTGGGATAGTTTCTCACCGGATAGGAAACAAAAAATTAGACTGGGACTGGAAAAGCATGACAGCCAAAGGCATGCCTGAGGCTGATCAGTACATTCGGCACCGATATAGAGATGGATGGGCTCTCTAATGGTAACTTCGGCTCGACAATTTCGGTAATTTCAATCAAATTTAATGCTTTGTGGGGGGGCATTATGACTGATGTCATCTTAAATAAACTAGATTCGTTGCGCTCGGTTGTGCGCGGATATGGATCGTGTCTTGTAGCTTATTCTGGCGGGGTGGATTCAGCCCTTCTTACTGTGGTTACTCACGAGCAGTTGGGAGATCGAATGCTGGCGGTTATTGCCGATTCGCCTAGTTTGCCTCGTCGTGAACTTTCTGAGGCAAAATTGTTAGCAGAAGAACATGGCATCCCCCTCCATGTGTTACATACCTCAGAATTTCAAAACCCAGATTATCAATCTAATCCGGTTAACAGATGCTTTTATTGTAAGCATGAGCTTTTTACCCATCTCAAGCTCCTAGCTTCCGACCGCAGCATAAACGTAATAGTATATGGTGAAAACACCAGTGACTTGGGCGATTGGCGTCCCGGAGCAGAAGCTGCCGCGAAATTTGAGGTAAGGTCGCCCCTAAAGGAAGCTGGCCTGTCCAAAGAAAACATACGAGAAATTTCCACTTATTTGGGTTTGTCCACCGCCGATAAGCCTCAGATGCCATGTCTTAGCTCTCGTATTCCGTATGGTCAGGAAGTAACACCAGAAAAGGTGGGTATGATTGAGAAAGCCGAGTTTTTCCTTCGAGATATGGGGTTTAATGAAGTCCGAGTGCGCCACCACGAATCGGGCCCTGTAGCAAGAATAGAAGTTGTCCCGGAGCAATTGGATCAATTGAGAGTAGAGGAAACCTTTGAAGCGGTTCGAGCGTCTTTCACACGGATAGGTTATGCCGAGGTACAGGTAGATGAGCAGGGTTACCGAAGGGGTAGTCTGAATCCATCGGAGATAAAGATTTAATGGCAGTTTTTCAATATACCGCGCGTGATGCTTCTGGAGGCCAAACAACTGGAGAGCTTGAAGCCTCTGATCGTAATGCAGCCATATCCCAGTTAACCAATCAAGGGCTTACCCCTGTAAGTGTATCGGGAGAAAGCAATGCGGGGGTTGCATCTGGTGGCAGGGGTTCGGGAGTCAGTAACGATTCACCGGCAGCCCAGCTGCAGGCCCGCAGACGCTTGAGCAGTATTGTGCTTATTTGCGGGGCTCTGGTCTTGGCACTTGGCGTAATCATGGTGAAATTCACTGGCTTTTGGGTTGCAGTATTTTTCCTGGTGCCGGGGCTGATTATAGGGGTCATTGGTCTCATGATGCGCCCTCCCAAACTTAAGCTTCGGGATTTGGCCAATTACACCCGGCAGCTATCCAATCTACTTAAGGCTGGTATGCCACTCACCTCATCATTGAGCAGTATGGTTAATATTGAGAGTGGAGGCGTTCCACCGCACGTGACCCAGTCACTGCTAGATCACGTGCGCGATGGAAGCAATCTATCGGCGGCGATGGGATCACATGATGAAATTTTTCCTGATATGTACGTCAATATGGTGAAGGCCGGCGAGAGCGGCGGATCATTGAGGGAGGTTTTGGAGCGCTTGGCCGATCACTATGAAAGGTTTGCTGATGTAAGAGAGAAGGTGACTTCTGCTCTAGTTTATCCCGCCTTCGTAATAGGGTTGGGTTTCATTTTGATTTTTGTCTTCATGAGTTACATCCTGCCTAAATTCATGAAAATTTTTGAAGGGATGAATGTGGAGTTGCCTTGGACGACAGAAATGCTTCAGGATATGAGTCTCTTTTTTGCCAATTGGTGGTGGTTGGTGTTGGTTTTGATGGCGTTATTTTCGTTTTTACTTAAGGCATATTTCTCCACGGCGTCGGGGCGTGAGCGTTTTCATGGATGGTTGCTTCAAGCGCCATTGGTTAAAAAAATCGTTCAGCCAACAATGTTTGGCCAGTTTGCGCGTACTTTGGGAGCGTTGTTGCGTAACGGTGTTCCCGTATTGACTGCTCTTAAAATTACCGAAAGCGTTGTGCAAAATGTGGTGCTTCAGGGTGCTATAGCTTCAACTCGTGAAGGGGTTACAGATGGTAAGACGATAGCGCAACCTTTGGCTCACAGTGGAGTTTTTCCGAAATTAATGGTTGATTTAATCCATATTGGTGAGCAGACGGGCGATGTTCCAGCCGCGCTGGAAAATTTGGCCGAAACCTATGATAACGATCTTACTGTTAATTTACGCACCGTTACGGTGATGATTGAACCCTTGTTAATTGTGTTTATAGCTGGCGTTGTTGGCTTTATGTTGGTGGGTGTGTTACAGGCTATGTTTAAAATTACTTCAACAATTGGAAAATGAGGCGGGGGTTCACACTTATTGAACTAATGGTTGTAGTTATGGTGATGGGTGTGATCCTAGGTATTAGTATCCCAACGTTTCGCTCTATCCTAAAAAAGGCACCTCTGCAGCAAGCCATTAGTGATGTGGAGGGATCGTGTCGCAGTGCTCGTTCAAAGGCGATTTTAGATAATCGAATTATTGAAGTATATTTTAATGAATTGGAAAACATCGTTGCACTCAACACGGCTGATCGCGCGGTTAATGAATCCGGTTTCGGGCAGGGCTTAGGAAATAGGGTTGTCGAGCCCGGGGAGGAATTGGAAAGGATCGAGTTCGGGGAGGAAGTGGATCTGGAAATTATTGAACCTAGGGGTGAGGACTTTGCAGGGGAGTTGGTCATACGTTTTTATCCAAATGGAACGGCTGAGCCAGTGACCCTGCGTGTTTCCGGAGAAACAGGATCCTATGTTTTGAAGTTAGAACAGGTGAGCGGGCACACGACTGTAATAAATGAAGAGTATCAATGATTCCTGCAAAAACTTCATCTAGGAAAGCGTTTACCCTCGCAGAGGTTTTGGTAGCTGTGGCCATATTTGTGGTTGCTATATTTTCAATACTTGAGTTGGTGAATCAGACCTTGAATACGGTTCGCGCAATACAACGGCAAACGCCTGATTTGGGTGCTTTAGCTGGCCGAACTCTCGTCGAAGCTCCAGTTCCTGAAGGAGAGCTGGAGACAGGCATTACCGATCCAATTGATCGGGATTTCGGGAAAAATCTGGGTGCTGATTTGCCCATATATCCAAACGCAATGTGGCAGCGTGAAATTTTCCCCTTGGACGAAACCAATGGACTCTATCAGGCGTCCATCTTTGTTGAAGACGAAATAGTCCCTAAAAACAAATCAATTCCTAGTAAATTTGTTGAATATGAGCTACGTTTTCTTATGTTCCGGCCTGATTTGGCCGAAGCTGAGCTTGGCGGAGGCGATTCAGGCACAGGAAGCACGGGAAGATAAATGAAATTAAAACAAGCGGCGTTTACCTTGGTGGAATCGATTGTGGCGGTTGCCATTCTCGCTTTGGTGTTGGTTTCCGTATATGGGGTGTTTTTCTCTGTTATGCGTAGCACTGAGGCAGGTGCGGAAGCGGCCGTTGATGTGCAACGGCAACGAATTGCACTTCAGACTATCGAGGATGCCTTGAGTGGGCTTATCTGCTATCTCGACGAAAATAATCAGCCAAAACAGCCGTATGATTTCATCGCTAATACGGAGGATTGGGACTATCAGAGTATAAGTTTTGTATCCAGGGTTCCGCCCGATTTTCTTGGTAACAATTTGTTTGGTTCTGAGAGGCTCAGACGGATCATATTCCAGGTTGAAGATGATGAATCTGGGGGCCGCTCGTTGGTTATGTATCAGACTTCAATTTTGGATGTGGATCAGGGTCTGGAAAATAATGATCAGTCCTCAGTGCCTAACCAGGTAGACACTCTGAATATCCCAGACTCTCAACGTTGGGTTTTGGGTTCGAACATAGATACATTTGCGCTATCTTTCTGGAGTACCGCCGATAGTGATTGGATTTTTGAATGGGTTGCGGCACCTGCGCCACAGCCACCTTCGCGGATTAAAGTTGAGTTGGCTTATGGGCGTGAGGATGGGGTTACACCAATGTCAGATGAGACCCAGAAGCGTGAAGTGGCCCTTTTTTCACAAATCATAGATCACAAAACTCAGAATCCGCCATTACCTGCAGCTAGGAGCAGAGGGTCCAGCAGAGGGCCCAGCAGTAGGAGTCCATCCTCCCGTGGAAAGCCCACCGCAGAGCAAATTGCCGCATGGAGAAAAAAACGTGAGGAAGAGGCGAGGAGGAGGCAACGTGATAATGATGGGAAGAGGAAACTGCCCGAAGGGAGCAGGAGGGTTAGTGACTACGGCAGATTGCAAAATACAGCGAAAAGATATGACTCTAATGGAGATGGCATATTAGATCCCGGTGAAAGGCAAAAATGGCGGGACGATTGGGCAGCTAGTAGGAATAATTCATCAAATTCATCTCGGTTGGCAGCCTTGACAGGCGGTCAACAAGGCGGTCAACAAGGCGGTCAACAAGGCGGTCAACAAGGCGGTCAACAAGGCGGCGGTGCACCACGTACTCCAGTTTCAGTTATTATTCCTCCTTCACTATTGCCTGAAGCATTAACTCTCAATGGTGAGCTCAAAACGTTTGAGGCTAGAACCCTGCAGGAATTAGTCGATATGGGCCTCTATGATTCAATGGATGACTTGCAAGCTACAGCACCAGATGGAGCGGTTTGGGAGATCGACCCTGAAACCGGGTTGGTTAAAGAAGTTTATCTTTAAGGTAGGTTAGGAGTGGTTGGTTAAAAGGGGAATATTTCTAGTGAGGGGACTTCAGGGTAAATCTAATCAAGAGGCTGGAGAACAGAAACCTTCTATTGCTTCACCGCGTGAACGCGGAATTGCCTTACTAGTGGTCTTGTCTTTTGTGATTGTTCTGGTGGTTTTGGCAAGTGCTTTTGCTATAAATATGCAGGTCGAAGCCAAGCTGGCTAGAAGAGCTGATGCGGGATCTGAGCTGGAGTGGGTGTGCCGTTCGGCTGTGGAGTTATCCAAGTATGTTCTTAGCCAACAGGCTGCCAATGCACAGGAGCCATATGATTCATTAAGCCAAAGTTGGGCAGGTGGGCCCGGAAGCACCAACGGTTTTAACCTCTTTTTTGACACCCTTAACTTGACCAATAGTGATTGGGCGCCGGGGACAGTGTTGGGGTTGATGTATCCTGAAGACGCCGCTTCTACTGCTGATCAACAGGCAAAGCTTGATGACGTAAAAGAGAACTGGCAATGCTCTGTCCAGATTATGGACATGGAGAGAAAATTCAACATTAACCGAGCTGCAGGCAAGCAGATGGGGCGCACTCCTCTTCAGAGGACTTTTGATATGATGGGTGTGGACGTCTCTCTTATCCCCTATCTTGTAGATGCTATATTTGATTGGTGCGATAAGGACGATAATATTGGGGTCAATGGAGTGGAAAGTGAATACTATGAAAATCTTTTTCCTGTGGGGTATCGGGCTAAAAACGGCCCTATTGATGACCTTAGAGAGCTGTTGCTAATCAAGGACATAACTCCGGAAATGTATTGGGGTAATGCCGAAAACTCACTTGCAGCAGGCACGCCTCCTACTCCACTAGAGGAAGGGGCTGAATCACTGAATTATAATTATGCATTAGTAGATTTATTCACCCCTCTTTCTGCGGGATATATAAACATCAATACCGCATCAGCTGAAGTATTGCAATTGGCACCCATGCCTGGAGATCCAGCGGTGACAGCCGAGGAAATCATTAGGGTCCGGTCGGGTCTCGATGGAATCGATGGCACTTATGACGATGAACCTTTTGATAATGTGAGACAATTGCAACAGGTCCAAGCTTACGCTGCTTCGCCTACTTGGCTGGCTGATGCGAGCCGGTACTTTAGTGTTCGTAGCAGCACATTTCAAGTTAAGGTGACCGCTTCAGTAAGGGGGCAGCAAAGAGTTTTTGTGGCAGTTTTACAACGAAAGAGTAAAACAGAAATACCAATTCTTTACACTTACTGGGAATCATGATTGCCCAAATCGTCTTTGTAACCGGTACCGGTACCGGTTCGGGCAAGACAGTGCTTACTTCTTTATTGTTACAACATTTGAGATCACGAGGAGTCAACGCATTGGCAATGAAGCCGGTTTGTACCGGTCCACGGGATGATGTTGATCTTCTTCAGTCTATCCAGAGAAATGAGTTGAGTGATGATTGTATCAATCCATTCTATTACAAGGTCCCCGCCGCACCGGTAGTCGCCGCTCGTCGATATAAGGGCAAAGTAAATCTTCAAGGAGTTTTGAGGTCTATTAATAGAGTTAAAGCACATTGCGATATTCTCTTGGTTGAAGGAGCTGGGGGGCTAATGGTTCCCTTGAATGAGCAAGGCCATACGTGGGCTGATCTCCTGAAGAAATTAAAATGCCCGACCATTGTTGCTGCACTGAACGAGCTTGGCATCATTAATTCTACACTCCTAACAGTGGGTAAACTGAATTCAATCGGTATTAAAGATGTGACTGTTTCACTAATTAATTTTGGTAAAAAGGGAGAAAAAGAGATTCCAGAACGGACAAATTATGGTGTTTTAAGAAAAATTCTAAATAAAACACCTATATTTGAGATTCCTTTTATAGGTTCTGGGTCGGTCAAAAAAGCTCAAATTGTGCAAGGATCAAAAAAAATAGAAAAAATACTTGCTCAAATCCTTAATACAGTGTGAATTGCCCCTTCGCCTTGAGCGCAACGAACCTGTTAACAGGGTTCCTCTTGAAAAGAAAGTGGCCTTTCCCCGAGAAATGGAAGGAAAGGGTCGTTTCTTTTTTAGTCTTTTTAAGGTGAATTGAATAGACGGTTTTATGCCGGTGTTCTTTGAAAATTGAATTGTGTAACAGCAGAAACCCTCAAACTCTGTTCCTGTTAGAGGATGGAGTTTGAGTTTTAACTCATTGAGAGAACAACTAGCGTTTAATCAGTGATCAAATATCTAACGTTTTTTATACGGAGAGTTTGATTCTGGCTCAGAACGAACGCTGGCGGCGTGGATAA
>CAJWKQ010000027.1 GCA_913041895.1 uncultured Verrucomicrobiales bacterium | reverse complement strand
TATGCGAATGGACCGCACACAAAGCCTGACTGCAGTCCAGGTGATTAATGAATGGCCAGAGGAGGATTTGGCTGATGCTATATGGAAATTTGGTGGTGAACGTGATTCACGGCGTATTGCCAGATCGATAGTTAGGGCTAGAGAAGAAAAGACAATTGAGACCACCACTCAATTGTCTGCATTGATTGAGAAAGCGAAACGCTATGGAAAATATAAGAAGCACCCAGCTTTGCAGGTGTTTCAGGCAATTCGGATTGTGGTTAATGGCGAATTGTGTGAACTGGGTAAAGGGTTGGAGATGGCCTATGGATTATTGAAATCAGGAGGTAGATTGGCTGTCATCACTTTTCATTCACTTGAGGATAGGATGGTAAAGGAATACGGAAATGAACAGGCTCGGGATTATGACATTCCGGGAGATCATGATGTTCCGGTTCAGCGAGTTGATCGTGAGCCATATATGAAATGGGTGTGTAAAAAGTCAATTAAACCATCAACGAATGAAATAAAAACCAATCCTAGAGCTCGTAGCGCACAGCTAAGGGTGTTGGAGAAAATATAAATAGAATCAATGAACCGAAGGAAAGGAGTCAGTGCTGTGCGGTTTGGGCCTGCGATCAAGGCGGTCATCATATGTCTAATTACCTGTAGTTTAGGTCTAGGATATGTATGGCAAAAACAACAAATTAATACACTGGGTCAGCAGATTAAGGAGAGAGAGGAGGCGCTGGATAAGTTGCGTCGTGATAACAAGCGTAGGGGAGATAATTTGGCATATCTGATGTCTCCGCAACAACTTGACTCCAGACTGCGCCAATTGAAATTAGATTTGATAGTGCCGCTCCCGGAACAGATTGTATTATTACAAGAGAAACACGAAGGCCCAGCAGCAAAACCCATAGACTCAAATACTCAATTCGTTCGTGCCCAAGATCGGTGATTCTGGAGAGATGGAATTGAGTGAAGAACATCAATCTTTAAATCGCCAAGGTAAGGTTTGGTTTCTGATATTCAGCGGAATCATGTTAATTTCGTTCAGTTTTCTTGTTTATCAATTAATGGACATCCAGGTTTTCCATCACGAGGAATTCAATAATAAAGCCAAGGAAAGGCACGTTAAAACGATTGTTATGGATCCGCGTCGGGGGAATATTTTGGATGCTCGAGGTAATCTTTTAGCGACAAGTTTATTTGTAAAAACGGTATGCGCCGATCCGAGTATGATTGGTCCCTACGGCTCAGATCTTGCCAAAGCGTTGTCCTCCAGTCTCGAAATTGAAGAGGGGTTGTTGAGGACTAAGCTTAAGCCAAAGTTGTATAGAGATTCAAACGGAACTTTGTGTACCAATAAGTTTGTTGTACTCAAGCGAAAGGTAACACGTAAAAAATGGCAGGAAATAACCGAATCTATAAATCAAATTGATTTTGGTATAGATGAATCAAATTTAACTCGTGGTCAGAAGCAATTAATTAGCAGAGCCAAACGCTCAATCCATACTCTGTCTAAAAAGGATCAATTGCGTTTATATCCAGGCCGCCGTTTGGCTTCACATGTTTTGGGGTTTGTAGGAGGAGTTGATCATACCGGTAAAGAGGGGATTGAGTCAGTTCTTGATTCGAAACTGACCGGGACACAGGGTTGGCGAATTACAGAAGCTGATTCTCGTCGTCGTGAGGTAGTTTCATTTCGTCAGCAAGATGTGGCTGCTCGGAATGGACTTAATGTTCGTCTTACTATTGATTCAGGCATTCAGCATATTGTTGAGTCTGAACTAGATAAAGCTATGGCCAAACATAGACCTAAAGGTATGACGGTGATCATTGTTGTCCCTTCAACTGGTGAAATTGTTGCTATGGCTAATCGTCCGGACTTTGATCCGAACAATCCAGGTAGTTATCCAGCTGGACATCGCCGTAACCGAGCCGTAACGGATATTGCTGAGCCGGGGTCGACTTTTAAGGCAGTGACAGTAGCTGCAGCTTTGAATGAAAGACAAGTGAGTTTAGGTACTGTTTTTAATTGTGAGGGAGGTGCATTTTATTACGGAGGTCGACGGCTGCGTGATGATCATTCATACAGTCGATTGAACGTAAAGGAGATCATAAAAAAATCTTCAAATATAGGGTCGGCAAAAATTGCCTTGGGCCTAGGGTCTGCAAAACTACATCAATATATTTCTGAATTCGGATTTGGCGAGAGAACCCGAATTAACCTACCAGGAGAAGTGAGAGGCACTCTGCATCCACTGGCAAGGTGGAATAAATTGTCAATAACGCGTGTTCCGATGGGACACGAAGTAACTGCAACGCCTATTCAGATGGTCATGATGTTCAGTGCTGTTGCGAACAAAGGCAAACTAATGCGCCCCAAATTACTGCGTCAATTAGAGGATGAGCAGGGCAAGGTAGTAGTTAGATACCATTCCGAATCGGTAAGACAGGTAGTTTCAAGTGAAACAGCTTTAAAAGTAACGGAGGCACTAAAAACTGTTGTTCAGCCTGGGGGGACTGCCGTAAGGGCTGGCATGGGTTATTTTAGTGTTGCAGGTAAAACGGGCACTGCTCAAAAAGCAATTCGCGGACGATATGTTCCGGGTAAATATTATTCTTCATTTGTTGGATTTTTTCCTGCCGATCGACCAGTCTTATGTATATATGTGGCTCTAGATGAACCCACTGGAGATTATTATGCCTCTCAAACGGCAGCGCCGATTTTTCGGTCGATTGCCGAAAGGTCTGCAAGTTATCTGGGTGTTAGGCCTGATCTTGTGGTTCCAAATTCGGTGGTGTCACGCAGCGGAGGGCGCTAGTGCATGAAGTTATCTGAGTTGCTCGGTGATCTTCCGCACAAGCTGTTGACGGGTGATCCAAATGTTCATATCGCCTCAATTGCATATGATTCCAGATGTGTAGTGCCTCAATCTGTTTTTGTTGCTTTAACTGGTCATATAACTGATGGGCATCGGCATATTGGTGATGCTATTGAGAGAGGGGCGTCGGCAGTAGTGATGCAAGACCCTCTAGATAGTAATGAGTCTTCCACGGTAGTTGAGGTTGAAAACTCGCGTATGGCTCTAGCAAGGATGGCAGCTAACTATTATGGGAATCCTGCGGAACGCCTAAAATTAATTGGAATAACTGGAACAAATGGGAAAACTTCGGTGGCCTATCTCGTCCGCCATATCATACAACAAGTTGGCTATCGTTGTGGGATGATTGGTACTGTGGAATACGATTTGGGTAAGCGAGTTATGCCTGCGGCTCGAACTACACCTGAATCTTTGGATCTCCATAATTATTTTAATCATATGGTAACGGGGGGTTGTGAGTATGTTGTAATGGAGGTCAGCTCCCATGCGCTTCACCAATATCGGGTCCATGGACTGAGATTTGATACGGCAGCCTTCACAAATCTTACTCGGGACCATCTGGATTACCACGTTGAAATGGAAGATTATTTTCTGGCCAAGCGAAAATTATTTGAAGCATCTATTTCAAATGGGATGATAGCCAATATTGATGATCCTTATGGGGCTCGCATAGCCGAAGAATTTAAAGGAGTTACAGTGGGGAATTGCGAGTCGGCTCAATTGCAAATTGAGTCAATAGATTTGGGGCAGATGGGGTCCAGTTTTCTTTTTGATGGAATTAAATTCAAAATACCTCTCATAGGTCGGCATAATGTGATTAATACGGCAATGGCTATTGCTATTTCTTGTCAGTCAACCGGTATTTCTCTAGAGCAATGCAGAGAAAGTTTGGTTGATGTGGGGCCAGTGCCGGGTAGGTTAGAGTCAATAGAAGAAAAACAGCCTTTTGGGATATTTATTGACTACGCGCATACTGATGATGCGCTTCGTAATGTGCTAAATGCATTACGGGAAATTACTCAGGGAAGATTGCATTTAGTTTTTGGGTGCGGAGGAAATCGCGATAAGGGTAAGCGTGTAAAGATGGGTAGGGTTGCAGGTGAATTTGCTGACTTGGTAACTATTACTACCGATAATCCAAGAAACGAGAATCCTTTGATTATCGCAGAGCAAATTGCTGAAGGCTGCTCTGGTATTAGGAAAGAAGGTTGGTGTATTGAACTGGATCGAGCTCGTGCAATTGACGAAGTGTTGCGATCTGCATTGCCGGGGGATACTGTGCTTATTGCCGGGAAAGGCCACGAAACATATCAGGAGTTTGATGATAACGTGATTCCATTTGATGACCGAGACAAAGTTCGGACTGCTTTGCGTGGTTTGAGGATAAGGAAGTTGTGAGAAGCTGGCCTATAAAATTCTTGATAGATTCGTGCCCGGGTAGCCCATTTGGATTAAAAAATTCAGATCAATTCAAACGTGTTTGTACCGACACTAGAAAAATTGCACCAGAAGATCTTTTTATTGCTCTAAAAGGAGGAAATTTTAATGGCAATAAATTTGCAGCTGAGGCGATTGAAATGGGAGCAGTGGCTGTGGTTGTCGATGAGCCGGTTCAAGATTTGCCATGCTTGTTAGTTGAAGATGCTCGTAAAGCATATGGGCAATTAGCCTCAGCTCATCGCGATCAATTTGATTTACCTATCTTTGGGGTGGCCGGTTCAAATGGAAAAACTTCGACCAAAGAGATTCTCGCATCAATTTTAAATAAAAAGTATCGAACGGTTTATAGTGAAGCGAGTTTTAACAATGATGTTGGACTGCCAGCAACTTTGTTGCGGATATGTAATAATACTCAGGCTGCTGTACTTGAATTAGGGACAAATCATCCCGGTGAATTGGCTCCTTTAATACAAATGGGTAGGCCTATATACGGCTTGATAACTGGAATAGGAAGAGAGCACCTTGAATTTTTTCATGATCTAGAAGGTGTTGCCAATGAAGAGGGAATGTTGGCCGAGTTGTTGCCTGAAAGTGGAAAACTTTTTCTGTATGGTGATGGATCTTGGGTTAATTCAATCACCCAGCGAAGTAGTACGATATATGAAACTGTAGGGTATGGGACTCAAAATCATTGGCATATTGAAGGGGTGCAGTTATTGGAGGGGCAGACTCGGTTTATGCTAAGTTCGCCTAGGTCTGAATTTAATGGAGAGTATGTCATTCCTCTACTGGGCAAACATCAAGCATCAAATGCAGCCTTGGCGATCGCCGGTGCGGCTGAATTGGGTTTAGACCGTGAGACCATTACTATGGGCTTATCCGCCTGCCCTCAGCCTCGACAGCGCATGGAATTTAAAAGAAGGGAAGGAGTGGTATGGATCAATGATGCTTATAACGCTAATGCTGATTCCGTTAAGGCTGCGTTTGATGCTCTGAAAGATATTTCTGTTAGAGGTAAGAAATATGCGGTTCTAGGAGATATGGCTGAGTTGGGAGAATATGCAGAGTCGGCTCATCAAGAAGCCGGCGAGCAGGCGGCGCAAGTTGTTACGGGATTGATTGCGGTGGGAAGATGGGCAGAGGTCGTGGCGGAATCAGCTCATCAGAGAGGCATTGAATGCGTGGAGGTTGCTACTAATTTAGATGCAGCGGCAAAGTTACTGTCTAGTTGGCTTCAACCTGGTGATGCAGTGTTACTCAAGGCATCACGGTCAAGTCACTTTGAGCAAATAGAAGGTATAATCTAAAGCATAAATGTTATAAGTTAGAGGTATGTTTTATTATTTAAGTCAACTTCCGGCATGGCTGAATGCTAACGACTATATCCAATGGGCTGATTGGCTCTCTCCCTTGCGCGTTTTTCAGTATATCACCTTTCGCAGTGCCGGTGCAGCAGTAACCGCATTACTTCTTTGTTGGTGGTTTGGCCCAAGGGTTATTGAATGGCTGAAGAGCGTTGGTGTTCGACAGGAATACGAGGATCGCGCACGGGAGGAGGGTAAAATGACTGGTGGCATCTCTAAACGTGGTGTGCCCACAATGGGAGGTCTGCTAATTGTGGGGGCCATCGATCTATCCGCGCTGCTTTGGGCCCAATGGAACCCGCTTGTTACACTTACATTATTATCTATGTTAGTTTTATGTCTGCTGGGGTTTTACGATGATTACTCAAATGTTACTGAACAGAATAGCAAAGGGCTCACTGAAAAGGTAAAGCTGATAGTGCAGTTTCTTCTTAGCGCTTTTATCGCGGTTTATTTGTGGAGACTCGAGGAAACTCGCGAATTGATTACAATGGTTATGATTCCGTTTATGAAGGAACCTATATTAACCGGGGCTTCGGATAAAATGGTATTTTCATTCGCCGTTGCTGTTGGGATATTTGTCACCATATGCGCAATAATGGGTAGTTCCAATGCAGTTAACTTTACTGACGGATTGGATGGGTTAGCAATAGGGAGTGTTATTATCGTATCGATCGTATTTTATGTGTTTACATACATTGCGGGTCATGCGGAACTAGCAGCAGAACTGAATGTGCCAAAGGTTGTTGGTGGAGGCGAGCTGTCTGTGGTATGTGCAGCGATGGTTGGGGCTGGTCTAGGTTTTTTGTGGTTCAACTGTCATCCAGCTCGGGTTTTTATGGGAGATACAGGGTCATTGGCCTTGGGGGGGGCATTGGGTATCATGGCCGTGCTTATCCATCAACCCTTTGTCTTGGTAATTGCTGGAGGTATCTTTGTGCTTGAAGCACTTTCGGTTATAGTGCAACGAAGCTGGTATAAATGGACCCGATTAAGGACTGGTAAGGGGAGACGAGTATTATTGATGGCCCCTTTACATCATCATTTTCAGGAAAAGGGTTGGCACGAGAATCAGGTAGTGATGCGTTTTTACATTCTGGGGATCCTTTTTGCAGTATTGGCTTTGGCAACCCTTAAGTTAAGGTAGGTTTGTGGAACATTTGTGTGGAAAAAAAGTGTGTGTTCTTGGTTTGGGTCGAAGCGGCAAGTCCGCCGTCAACCTCTTACTCAAAAAAAAGGCACATATAACTGCATTCGACGATTCTCAGCATTGTTTATCTCAGCAAGAAATTGAAGAGTATAAGAGGCAAGGTGTAATATTTTCAATTGGATCTTCTATAGAATTTCCGCGAGACCGAATGGATTTGGCTGTAGTAAGTCCTGGTATACCCAGCGATAATCCCTTGGTTAAGCATCTGGTTTCTCAGCATATCCCCATATGGAGTGAATTGGAATTAGCTTGGAGAGAAAGTCTATGTCCCTCAATTGCGGTGAGTGGAACGAATGGGAAGACGACTGTCACCAGTTGGATAGAAAAAGTTCTACTTGATAATGGTTGCCGGACGATTGCAGCAGGGAATTTTGGAACACCGTTGAGTGACGTCGTGGTAAAACCAAAAAAATTTGATTTTTTTACGTTGGAAGTGAGTTCGTTCCAGCTAGAGCATATTAAAAATTTTAAACCAAAAATAGCACTGTTGCTGAATGTGGCGGAGGATCATTTGGACCGTCACGGTTCTGCTGATAAATATTTTAGGATTAAGGCACGGTTATTTGAAAATCAAAGGGCGGATGACTATGCCATAGCAGATTGGGAAGTACTTCAAAGATTGAAACAAAAGAAAATCTATCTTCAATCGAGAACACTGACTTTTAGTGAGCATAAAAAGTCTGCTGACTTATACTTAGAGGAGGGCTTGGTCAAAAGTCAAATGCACGGATGGCCTGAAACGGTTATTGATTTAAACAAATGTAATTTTAGAGGTTATCATAACGCGACTAACTTAATGGCTGTATTACTAGTGGGAAAAGTCTTGGGCTTGCCGCTAGAAAAAATGATTCGACAGTCTATAGAGCTCCGATCCGGTGCCCATCGATGTGAGTTTGTAGCAGAATGCAACGGGGTAAAATTCTACAACGATTCCAAAGCCACAAATGTTCATGCCCTTACCAGTGCCCTGTGTTCGATGCCGCAGAATACAGGTGACCGCAGGAATATATGGCTCATCGCAGGAGGGCAAAACAAAGCGTTTGACTTCCGGGCCGTGACAAAAGATTCAATGTGGCGTGTGAAAAGCGCTTATCTTTTAGGGCAATCTTCCGCAGAGATGCTAAGCGCATGGCAGTCCTTTGTGCCTTGCAATTTAGTAGATAACATGGTAGAAGCAGTGTCAGAAGCAGGGAGGAATGCAGTACCCGGAGATGTAGTGTTGCTGTCGCCGGCTTGTGCCAGTTTTGATATGTTTGACAGCTACCAACATCGTGGAGACTCCTTTTGCGCAGCCGTGCAACAATGGATGGTCGCGATGAACGGCGATTGAATAGCCGAAAATGTTCCGGGACTAATTGCGCAACGGGTGATATTCACAAGTTGTTTGCAAGTTTTGTATAATCGGTTTTACGCCAACCTTCCCTGCTATTATTAATGCGCTCGACGTTGTTCAGCGTCACGGTTGAAGGAGGTAAGCCTTGTTGGTTGCCACACATAAAAGGAGGTTTTGTAAATGAAGGGAATTAATCCAATTATTCCGCCGGGTTCGGCATTTGATGGTCCCCGCCGGGGACGGTCCAATATGAGGTTGGCAGTGGTGGCAGTGGTGGCAGTGCATATAGCACTCTTTGCTGTCATCTTGGGGGGGCACGTCGCCTGTAAGCAGGAGACAGAGGGACAGAATGTCGAGAGTGAAATGGCTCAAATTGTACCGCCCAAAACATCTACACTGCCGGAACCTGAATTACTTCCCGAACCTGTGCCGAGTTTGCCTTCCGGAGAATCTGAAAATGAATCTCAACCAATATTGCCGCCGTTGGAGACATCAACCTTGCCTCCGGTTTCCGAGCCAGATTCACTGGAAGAGATTGCTCCGCCAAGTCAGCCTTTAGTGCAGCCAAATTCGGGTACTGAGTACCTAATCGCATCTGGAGATAACTTCTGGACGATTGGGCGTAAGTTTGGTGTCAGCGCGCAGGCAATTGAACAGGCCAATCCATCTGTTGTACCAACTCGTTTGCAAATAGGTCAGAAAATTAATATACCAACTTCTGTTCCAACGGCCTCAAGTACGCCTGTGACGCAACCTGTTGTTGATAGTGATAGTGTATACATAGTTAAGTCCGGTGATACTTTGGGGCATATCGCCATGAGGCATAAGATTAAGGTGGACGAACTTAAAGCTATGAATAGCCTGACATCTGACCTTATCCGAATAGGCCAAAAGCTAAAGCTTCCGGAGAAAACCAATGAAGAGCTTTCGGAAGGGCCGCTATTGTTGCCATCTCCAGTTGCTCCTGTACCGCCGATACCTTCCGCCTCAACAAGTGCCGCGCCAAGCTTGGACCCTTTAGGCTTGCCGACTGGAGAGGCTGATCCTGTGTTGCCGCCACCGGGTAATTAATCTGAATTGATTTCCAAGGGGCATGGCGCGGTTGCGTTGTTCTTTTAGGCCTGCTAAGTGCGTTATGCTACTAACATTTTAGCCATTTGCGTGGCCGGCTTACTCGCTCTGGGTATAGTCATGCTCTATAGTGCAGGTATGTCGCAAAGTGGGGCACGCTTCCGTAACATGCAACTCGTTGGTGCCGGACTGGGAATGGTGGTATGTTTCATTTCGACCGCAATCGATTACCGATGGTTGAAGAAAATTGCTTTTCCTCTCTTTGCTTTTAGTTTGGTTTTATTGGTATTGGTATTGATTCCAGGTATCGGGCTTAAGCTTAATGGCGCTAGACGGTGGTTTGACTTAGGGCCTATGAATTTTCAGCCTTCTGAATTGGCCAAAATATCAATTATTTTGGCTTTAGCAACTTGGGCTGAATTACATGCCAAACGTATGGGCGAATTCAAGTATGGGTTGGCGATCCCCGGGGGGGTTATATGTTTTGCTTTAGGATTAATCTTCATAGAGCCAGATTATGGAACGACAATGCTTATGGCATCGGTTTGCTGCATACTTCTTTTCGTGGCTGGGTCCAACTGGAAATATTTAGCTCCACCTATGGGGCTAGGAGCACTCATGTTTGCTATTGCCATTATGAATGATCCTGTTCGGAAGAAGCGTATTATGGCTTTTTTGAACCCCGAGAAATACAGTGAGGGCGTTGGGTTCCAGCAAATTCAGGCTAAGCTTGCTCTTGGATCGGGGGGAACGACTGGTTTAGGTTTGGGTAATGGTCGGCAAAAGCTAGGCTTTGTGCCAGAGCATCATACAGATTTTATTTTTTCCGTTATTGGTGAAGAACTTGGAGTTATTGCGACAATAGGTGTGGTCTTTGCTTTTATGACTATTGTTATTTGTGGTTTATACATAGCTTGGAATGCTCGTGACCGTTTTGGTATGATCTTAGGGGCAGGTATAACATTCTTAATTGGCTTACAAGCCTTCATCAATATTGGAGTTGTAACCAGTGCTCTTCCGAATAAGGGATTGCCGCTGCCCTTCATCAGTTACGGGCCTTCTAGTCTGGTAATGATGTTGAGTGGAGTAGGGATTCTGCTAAGTATCGCAAGTTACTCGCAGATAAATACTTCACAGAATGATGTAGATGAAACAGAATCAGATTCTGGCTGTATTGTCGAACAGCCAGAACTTCTTTCGGATTCGACTTGATGACTGCACAGAGAAAACCTCTGGTTTCTATTGCTTGTGGTGGGACAGGCGGACATTTTTTTCCTGGGGTGGCAATAGCGCGAGAACTTGTAAATCGGGGAGTGCGCACATCACTTTGGATTTCATCAAAGAAAATTGATCAGCAGGCAGCACAAACAGTGCCTGATCTTGAATGTCACGAGCTGACTGCAGTGGGATTCGAATCTTTTCGGCCATGGAAATTCTTATTTGCAATGCGATCTGCCATGAGATCGGTCTACTCACATATGCTGCAGGATTGCCCGCGAGCTGTATTGGGTATGGGAGGCTTTACTACTGCTGCTCCCGTGTTGCAGGGCAAAAAACTTGGAGCGCTGACATTCTTGCACGAGTCCAATGCGAAGGCTGGCCGTGCCAATCGGTTGTTATCACGTTGGGCTGATGAGGTTTTTGTAGGTTTCAGTCAAGCCACAGGTTATTTCGATGTTAAATCAACCTTGGATGTGGGAACCCCTGTTCGCCAATCATTTCGTTGTGCCGAATATCATTCTAGCCGTCAAGTTCTAGGTTTTGAAATGGATAAGCCCTTAATTCTAGTTTTGGGAGGAAGTCAAGGCGCGCGAGGAGTTAATAATCTTTTAATGAAGACAATGCATCGATTGCCGGAAGTTCAGGTGTTACATCTAAGCGGTGCAAATGACTTAGATGATGTGCACAAATCTTATGCTTGCAGAAAATATCCATCACAAGTGCATGCTTTTTTAAGAGAGATGCCCGAGGCTATGGCGGCGGCCACACTCGCGGTTACGCGTGCGGGAGCATCGTCTCTCGCTGAATTGGCTGCAGCGGGGGTCCCATCTATTATGGTGCCTCTGCCCGGCTCTGCTGACAAACATCAACTAGCTAATGCTCGGGCCGTAGCTGAAATTGGAGGCGGTATTATTGTCGAAGAAAAAATGTCTTCTGGTCAGCTAGGATCAATTATTTCAACCCTTCTGAATGACAAAGCCAAACTTAATATGATGTCTAAGAACATAAGGAAATTAGATCGCCCAGATGCAGCAAAAGAAATTGCCGCTAGGATTCTTGAGCGAATGTGAAGAAGCGTATATGGACAGCGACTTCAACTAATGCACAAATAAGGGGCAAGTAGTGACTCTCCTTTCCAAAGCACAAGTAGAAACTTGGTTGACTCAGGCGCCGGCACACACGCCGATATATATGATTGGAATTGGGGGTTCTGGGATGACCGGTCTTGCGCATCTTTTGGTTGATATGGGCTTTAAGGTTTTCGGGTCAGATATAACAGATAATACCGAAATAAGACAGTTAAGGAATCGTGGTGTTGTCATTTCTCAAGGACATGAAACGAAGTTATTGTGTAAAAATCGACCTGAGTTGGTTGTTTATAGTTCAGCCGTCCGGATGGAAAATCCAGAGTTGGCGGTAGCTGGTAAACTACAAGTTCCCGTGATTAGAAGGGCAGTTTTGTTAGCGGCTATTGCTGGTTCTAGGCGAACTGTGTGTGTCGCGGGGATGCACGGGAAAACCACGACAAGTGCAATAATTGCCCATTCATTAGATATTCTTAGCACAAAATCGGGGTTTTCAGTCGGTGCCGCAGTTCCCCAATTAGGTCGCCATGCACGAGTGAGTTCCTCTAATGATGCCTTCTTTGTTGTAGAGACAGACGAGAGTGATGGCACATTGTCTCAGTTTAGTCCGGAGCAATCAATATTGCTAAACATTGATGAGGAGCATTTGGATTATTATGAAAACTTGGACGCAATTTGCGCCGAATTTGTAGCTTTTGGAAAACAAACTAGAGGTACTGTGATTTATTGCGCGGATGATCCTCGCTTAAATGATCTATTTGGCGGTCACCCTAAATCTATCAGCTATGGATTTAATCCCACATCAGATTATCGAACGGAAACTGTGGCAAAAGGGCAATTTCAGGTAAAACAAAAAGAACAGATCTTGGGTCAATTTAAAATAGAATTACTAGGGGAGAAGAATGTATCCAATGCGGTCGCAGCAATTGCTTTTCTGCACTCAAATGGTTATAACGCAGGCGAGATATCCAATGCTTTGTGCAGTTTTAAAGGAGTAAAGAGACGTCAGCAGGAATTGTTTAGGGATGATCGCTATCGTATCTTTGACGATTATGGGCATCATCCAAGTGAAATTGAGGCGACAATATCAGCAATAAGGGAAGAGTGTCCCGGTCGTTTGCTGGTAGCTTTTCAGCCACACCGTTTCACGAGAACTAAGTATTTCTTGAGTGATTATACCTCCTGTTTTGAAGATGCTGACCTACTATGGATAACCGAGGTCTATGCGGCAAGTGAAGCTCCAATCAAGGATGTTAATGGGCGTTTTTTAGCTGAAGAAATTTCCAAAAATGGCCAACCGGCTACTTATGTTGAAAACCTAGATGAGCTTAGAATCGAGGTAGGTCAAGCGTTGCTACCAGGTGATGTTCTTTTGTTTATGGGAGCGGGTGACATAACTAAAGTAGCCCATCAATTTGCCGCAGATTTAGACATGAAAGAGACCTCTCACACTATTGAATTGCGGGAACTGTTAGGTTCTGAATCCAAAGTTCTAGAAAATGAACCTATGTCCAAACGGACTACAATTGGAGTTGGAGGGGCAGCTGATATTTACATAGAGCCGGCAAATGAATTAGATTTGGCAACTGTGTTACGTTATGCCACAGCTCAAGAGTTGCCAGTCATTATATTGGGTAGAGGCTCGAATCTCCTCATTCGGGATGATGGGATACGAGGTATTGTCATTAGTCTTAAACATAAAAGTTTTAGCGTTATTGAAGTCAGTGAAAATCAAATTCGATGTGGAGCTGGTGCCAGACTGAATCATATTGCTAACATGGCTAGAGATGCGGGACTATCTGGGATGGAATTTATGGAAGGGATTCCCGGTTGTCTCGGAGGTGCATTGCGTATGAATGCGGGTGCTTGGAGCGGGGAGACCTTTGAGCGGGTGCTTTCAGTAAAGTACATGACAAGAGACGGTTATGTGGAGGAGGGGTCTGCCGATCAGATGGGTGCTATATATCGGAGTTGCCCTATTTTGCGCGAACATATTGCTTTGGAGGCGACCTTAAGAGGAATTCCATCAGAAAAATCGTTCATTCAAGCTAAGATGGATTGTCTCCGGGAAAACCGGACCAAAAGCCAACCGCACTACCGAAGTGCCGGTTGCATGTTTAAGAACCCGGAGGGATATTCAGCAGGCCAATTGGTTGATGAGTGTGATTTGAAAGGATTGCAAGTTGGTGGTGCACGTGTGTCCGATAAGCACGGGAACTTTATTATAAATAGCGGAAATGCCTCGGCGGCAGATGTTATTAACCTAATGGAAAAAGTGAGATCTCTAGTTGATAAGCAGAGAGGGATAAAGTTACAAACAGAGGTGCAAATAATCGGCGAATAATCAGGGATTGTCTAATTTTGATTAGAACAAGATTGCTCTGGGCTTTGTTTTTTGTACAATTTCAGGAGTAAAGGGAGGTTTGGTAAACCCAGTTAAGATAGTCGTTATGGCCGGAGGCTTTGGTGCCGAAAGAGAGGTGTCTTTAAGATCTGGAGTTGCGGTCTTTAAAGCTTTGCGTTCGCTAGGCCACGATGTTCGTGAGCTGGATCCAGCTAACAAAGGTTGGTGCTTGCCGGAAGAAACAGAGGTGGTGTTCTTGGCATTACATGGTGAATTTGGAGAGGATGGTCAGGTTCAAACCTGTTTAGAGAACTTAGAGGTTCCCTATACTGGTACTGGGCCACGTGAGAGTGCTATAGCTTTTGACAAGGAATTAACCAGACAAATTTTTGCTCGGGAATCAATCCCGATGCCACGCGGTTGCGTATTGTCAGATAGCACTAGCGTTCCATGTAATGATTTGAAACCTCCATGGGTTTTAAAACCAGCTGCTCAGGGTTCGAGTATAGGGTTGCGAATGGTTGAAGAGGAGGCGAAATGGGAGTCGGCTCTAAATGATTCACTTAAATACGATGGGCGGGTGATTTGTGAGGAGCGAATTATGGGTCGTGAAGTTACCGTTGGTGTGGTTGGTGACGAGGTTTTACCGGTGGTTGAGGTGCGACCTAAATCGAGCGCTTATGATTATGATAGTAAGTACACTAGTGGAGCGACAGAATATTTTTGCCCTGCGGATCTTTCACGAGAATGTACCAATTTTATTCAAGAGTTGGGATTGAAGGCATTTAATGCAGTTGGAGCGCGCGACTTCGGCAGGGTGGATATGATGTTAGATAAATCCCTTAACCCGTATGTTTTGGAAGTAAACACTTTGCCAGGAATGACAGAAACAAGTTTGCTTCCCAAGGCCGCAGCTGTTGCTGGTATGGAATTCCGGAAATTGTGCGATCGCATGCTAGACTTGGCAATAAGCCGCACCAATTATTATGTGGGGTAGAAGGAAACGGCAGTCAGGACGAAGTGCGCACCAGCGTTACGCTTTATTGAATGTTGATCTGCCTGCAGAGAAAATGCGGCAGAAAAGGATAAAGGCCGCGATGAGATTTGCAGGTTGGTTGCTCACATTTGCTGTAATTTGTACAGGAATATGGTGTGGAGTTTCGTGGGTAGTGAGAAAGGGATTTATCCAAAATGATCACTTTAATGTTGTGCGAATAGATATCCAGACTGATGGGATGGTAAGTGAGGAGAGAATCCGTTCGTGGGCCTGTGCCGAAGAAGGCGAAAATCTATTCAGTTTAGATTTGCACAGAATGAAGCGGGATCTTGAAATGGTGTCGATTATTGACAAAGTTGCTGTGGAGCGGGTGCTTCCAGATACCTTGAGTATGCGTGTAATAGAACGGAAGCCTTTGGCTGGCATCATTTTTTACAGGCAACATCGGAAAGGGGGATTGAAGCGAGTGGAATACTGGATAGACGGCGATGGTCTGTTAATATCCCCGGCTCAGGCAGATAACACAAGGCTCAAAAGTTCCATGAAGTGGTTGCCGCTAATTACCGGTCTGAATCAAGCTAACTTAATGCCTGGACGTACGGTGAAATCACACCAATTAAAATCAGCTTTATCCTTAATCGATAGATTTGACCTTTCACCGATGGCAGGTTTGGCGCATCTGAGACAAATCGATGTTTCCCGAAGGGGAACAATGGAGGTGGTGACTTGGCAAGGGGGGCGATTTACTTTGGCTTTGAATGGGATAGATAGGCAATTGGAGCGATGGAGAAAAATTCATGACTTAGGCCGTGAGCATAAGAGGTCAATTTATTCGGCTGACCTTTCAATAAAGAATAATCTGCCGGTTCAATGGAGAAGGCAGCCATTTGGTAAGCCTAGGAGTTGAATAAATGTTTGGGGCTTCTAAAATCGTTGTTGGGCTTGAGATTGGAACCTCCAAGGTTTGCGTTGTTGTTGCGGAATGGGATGAGTCTGCGCCTGTGGAAATCATTGGTTTGGGATTGGCTTCGACTTCCGGAGGGGTTCGAAAGGGAGAAATCGTAAATTCAGAGGTGGTGGAGGATGCAGTAAGACTGGCCTTGGCAGAAGCTGAGAGTCAGTCGGATGTTGAAATTGACAGCGTATATCTAGGAATAACGGGTTCACATATCAGGGGTATAAATGGCTCTGGAATGCATTTAATTTCCTCCGTAGATCGGGAGATTGATCGTGAAGATGTCTGCCATGTGATAACCTCAGCGCAGCCTAAGATTTCTTCTGATTATAGAGTGCTGCATACTGTTGGGCAGGTTTTTAGGGTTGATGGACAAGGTGGTGTGAAAAATCCGCTTGGAAGAATGGCATCCCGTCTTGAAGTGGATGTACACGTCGTATCTGGGCATAGAAATAGGATTCAAAACTCATTGAGGCTAATTGATGGATTAGGCATAAAGGTTGATGATTTTGCATTTAATGGTCGAGTCATGGCTCTTCCTGTTCTAACTCCTCATTTAGGAGAGCAAGGAGTGTTAGTTATTGATATTGGCGCGGGTACAAGTGAATATGCGGTCTACTTGGGTGGATCAATTCGCCATTGCGGGATTCTGGCTGTTGGCGGAGAACATGTGACAAACGATTTAGCCGTTGGATTGAAGCTTACCCGGTCTCGTGCAGAAAGTTTAAAACTGGACCATGGTAGTGCAATTTGTGAGTTGAGCAGTGCTCACCGGACCGTAAACTATTCCAGAGGTATTGTTGGGGTTGGAGCCAAGCAAATTTTGATAGGTGATTTGCGCCGGATTATTAATGTTCGGTTGGAGGAATTGTTTAAGTTGGTTAGGGCTGATCTAGAGAGTAAGAACTTAATGGGGAAAATCAATGGAGGAATATTGCTTTCTGGAGGGGTTTCGAGAACTCCACAAATTAATGAATTAGCTCATTCTGTTTTTCAGTTGAATGTGCTTACAAATTCGGAAAATCATGCGGATGCAGATGGTAAAATTTTACGCCCCGAAACGCTGACAAGCATTGGACTTGCTGAGCATGCGGTGAGACAAATCAAGGCAGGGGGTAGACGTAAGAAGGGTTTTTTCAGTTGGTTAGCTCGATAATACGTAAAGATGAGGTCTGACTGTTACAACATTAAATTGGTGGGACTAGGGACTGCTGGATTGCGGTTGCTCGGCAAGTTGGCTGCAGTGGGATTTCCAGCTTCTCATTTTGTCGCGCTAGATTCCGATATCGAGGAACTGCAGAAATGTCAGCTTGCAGACCGGATTCAACTTGGGAAAACAACCCGAAGGGGATGGGGTTGTAGAGGAAATGCATTAGAGGGTGTCAAATGTGTGCGTGCTAATATTAATAGTATCGCAGAAAAATTAAGAGGAGCTGATTTGGTGATATTGTTGGCTGGAACGGGCGGTGGAATCGGTGGAGGCGGAGCATCTCCTGTTGCGGAAATTGCCGGACAGGAAGGAGCTTTGGTGGTGACTATTTCAATTCAGCCTTTCGATTTAGAGTATTGTCAAGATTCATCTTTCTTGGCAATAGAACGACTGAAACAGGTTTCTGATACGTTGATCAGCATTTCTAATCAAAAGATAATGGATGATATGCCCGGTAAGTGCTCTGTGCAGGAATGCTTGGAGATGTCAAATATCAGGGCCTTAGAATCGCTAATGGGTTTTGGTCGTTTGGTGCGGTCGGACGTATCGCAGACTATTAATTTTGGGGATATACATGGATTAATAAAGAAAAATAATGGATTAGGTTTTATGGCATCAGTTGAAATGATCGGAGATTTTAGTGGCAAGACATTAGTAGATTCCTTGCAAAATCATCCCTTCTTTGGATCAGATATAGACCCCGCCCATGTAACAGGTATGCTTTTTGCTATCACGGCAGGGGGGGGAATCGATGAGGGGCAGGTGAATGAAATAGAGAAATCTCTTGCGGTAGAGTTTCCTCAAGCGGAAAAATTATCCGGGGTTTATCAGGACAAGTCAATGGATTCAACAATTGCATTAACAGTAATGGCTATGGAGTCAAACTCTGTTGCAATAAATCGCACCACCGATAAAAATCGTACGGAAAGTAATCGATTGATAGAAATGACGAATAAAAGCCCAGTTATAGACTCTAAGGGAATTCAGCAGCAGTTGCCGTTGGTGCCGGTATCGAAGGGCTGCTTTGACAAAAGCGAATCTAATCTGCATGATGGGGAGGACTTGGATGTACCAACATTTTTACGGCGTAATATTATCCTCAACTAATGTCCGCCCATAATCATGCAGTGGTACACTGAATTAGTTCTGCTGGTTTTTTTTACAGGGGTCGGGTTTTTCTTTGCACTGGCTGAAACTGCGTTGCTGACTCTTGGGAAGTGGCGTTTGCGGCAAGTTACGGCACATTCTCCAGAAAGAGGTGTATTCATTCGCAAATTACTTTCTAATCCTCAAGATTTACTAGCGACGATAACTCTGGGAAATACTCTAGCACATGGAATGGTTATTGTGATTGCTCTAGTGTTGGCTTGGCAGATAGTTCTTTTTGTAGGATACAAAGAAAATTATTTATACAATGGAATCGTTGGATTTGTAATTGCAGTTTTGCTTATTTTGTTTTCTGAAATTCTTCCAAAGACACTAGCTGTCCGGCGCCCTGATGTTTGGGCGCCACGAGTTGCAAGAATTATGTTGTGGCTGGTCCAATTCACTGGTCCAGTGCGAGTGGTAGCGCAGTTTCTAATTAATCAATTGATGCGAATTATCCCTCAATCTGTAAAAGTTCTACCTGACCTTTCAGATGAAGAGTATAGAGAACTTCTAGAGTTGGCGTGGCAATCAGGTGCGTTGGGAGTTTCCGAGAAAGAAATTATTTTAAATATAACTAATTTGGATCGTAGAACAGTGAGTGATCTGATGCGCCCGCGTTCTCAAATGGCAACGATAAAGCACGACATCTCTAAACAGGATATGTTAAACACGGCTAGAAAATTTCACCATAGACGATTGCCTATGTATGGAGAAAGCCCGGACAGTATCGTAGGAATTTTAAATGCCTCCAAGTTTCTGGCAGATCCAGAAGTAGATTCTGTCGAGGTGATTGACTTTCCTTCGTTTGTTCCGGAGGAAATGAACTTATTAGAGTTGCTTAAGAATTTTCAAAATAAACCGCATGATATGGCGATAGTCTTAGATGAGTTCGGAAGCACAACAGGATTGGTGACACTTGAAGATATTTTAGCTGATATACTCGGAGGTTTGAGGCGTGAGGGAGGCGAAAGCAAATTTATAATGGAGCTGTTGGGGCCGGGAAAATGGCGTTTAAGTGGTAATGTATGGTTGGAAGATTTTAGAAGAGAGTACCCCAAATTAGAACGTGCCATTGGGATTGACACAATTGGAGGACTCGTTTGTTCCCAGCTGGACTCAATACCCCCAAAAGGCACAGTTGTGGAGTTTAGTGATGTTGAATTTTGTGTTACACGTGCTGATTCAAGACGTGTTTTAGAGGTAACCGCAAAAGCGCCGAGAGAATCCTGATGTATACAACACAAGGTTTTCTTTTGGTTTCCGGAATGCTCTGTGCAGGCGTTTCTTTTTTTCTTTCTGGACTAGAGACAGGGTTAGTTGAAGTAAGCAGATTACGGCTCAGGCGCATGGCTCGGGAAGGCAATGTCAAAGCATCTCAGTTGTTGAGGTATTTGGATGAGTCGGAGAATACTCTATGGACAATTTTGGTGGGTAACACAGTGGCAAATGTCTATCTTGCTTTGGTGGGATTGTATGGATTAGCACATATATTGAATGTGCAGGATCTTCCTCAATTGCTGAAACTTACATCACACGCTGGCATCTTTTGGAGTTTGTACTTGTCTGCTTGCTTGTTGTTTTATTCTTTTTGTGAATTGTTTGCTAAGATGTTGTTTCGACAATATGCAACTCGGTTGACCGTAATGTTGATTGGGTTATTTCGTTGGGTGGAATTGATTTTAAGCCCATTAGTAGGTGTCCTCAAATTTTTCTCAGAGTTGCTTTTGCTTTCCCCAGTGAGTGACAGGAGACAAAGCAGTTTATTCGGCAGCCGGGAGGAATTACGTCAGTTAATGACAGAAAGTGGGCAAGGATTGACTAATGATGAAAGAGTAATGATTGACCGCGTCCTAGACTTACAAAATATACCTGTACGTGAATTGGCAAAACCATTCGAGGATTTTCACGAAATCTATGAAGATTTCCCAGTTGGGGATGTGGTTCGGAATTTTAAAGTCGAAACTTATACTCGTTTGCCAGTGTGGACGGGGGCTGATAGTAACAGGCGCATAGCCGGGGTGGTTGATTTGCGTAGATTGATTTTTCTGGATGAGAGTGAATGGCATCGGCCAGTAGGTCATTTTGTTGAGTCGGCATTGTATCAAGATGAAGATGTTCGGTTGCAAAAACTATTACAAACCATGCAGCGCTCAGGTCAACGAGTGATCATTGTCTTAGATAAACGAAAACGAGAAATGGGAATGGTCAGTCTGCCAGACATATTAAAGGTGGTCTTTGGAAGGGTGCGCGTTTAGATGGATTGGAACGAGATCATTGCAGTCAGTCTTTTGATTTTGGCGGTTGTTTTTCTCGTTTTTTTAAACGGTTTCTTTGTTGCGGCTGAATTTGCTCTAGTTAAGGTCCGTGATACTCAGTTGGAACCTTTAGTCTCTCAAGGGCAACGTAGGGCTAAAATGGCAAGGCATCTGTTAGCAAATTTAGATGCATATTTAAGTGCCTGTCAGTTGGGTATCACATTAGCAAGTTTAGCTTTAGGTTATGTAGGTCATCCCATTTTTGATAGACTTCTTGCACCAATTTATGATCTGGAAATCAACGGTAGTTTGCTAATAGAGGAAGGTAGTAGTTTAAGGCATACAATTTCATACGCTGTTGGTTTTGGTGTAATAACGGTTTTGCATATAGTTGTAGGTGAAATGGCACCTAAGTGGCTTGCGATACAACGATCATTGGAGACAAGTCTTTGGATTGCCTATCCTCTTCGCTGGTTTTATTGGATTATGTATCCATTTATTTGGCTTTTGAATAATTGTGCGCTGTGGCTTTTAAGAAAGGTTGGCTTGGGAGAAGTCGACGAGCATGCACATGTTCACTCCGAGGAGGAATTGAGAATGATGATCGGTGCAGGTGGAGATGGTTCTTCAAAGGATGCATTTCGGAGAGATTTGGTGTTAAACGCATTTGACTTAAAGAACCGCGTTGCGCGTGATGTAATGCGGCCACGTCGTGAAATTGTAGGTTTTAATACCACTTCAGATATTGAAGATTGTCTAAAAGTTGCAGAAGAAACGCGTCATTCGCGTTTTCCTTTATGTGTCGATGGCAATTTGGATCAAACACATGGGGTAATCCATATAAAGGACTTATACGCCAATAGAAATTCAACTAAGCGAGCAATTGATTTAGCTGATTGTACTAGAGATTTGGTATTCGCGCCGGAGACAGCTAGGCTCGAAGGTCTTTTGCAGATTTTTCTCAACAGAAAATTGCATTTCGGGTTGGTTGTTAATGAGTACGGTGACACTGTCGGTATGATAACATTGGAAAATATTCTAGAGGAATTAGTAGGGCAAATTCAGGACGAGTTTGATCATGAGAAGCCATTTTTTGAGCGGCTAGAAGAAGACATTTGGTCCTTGCAAGGTGCGATGCCTTTACATGAGTTGACTGAGCTTACTGGTGAGGATTGTGATGAAGGTGGGGTAACAACGGTGAGTGGCTTAATTACCAAACGATTAGGTTCGTTTCCTAAAGTGGGTGATGTATTGGAATTAGGCTCTTTTGAGCTACGAGTGGAACAGACTTTCCGTCTTCAGGTAGAACTGGCACGATTAACAAGGCTTACCGAACATGGAATATCGGATTCTGATTAAAGTTAGTTGTTCCAATTCGGGCATTCAGGAAGGGAGTCTTCAAATTCATCAAGCAGTTCTTTCTGATAATCACCGTAATATTCGCCAGAGAAAAATTTGGTAAGCGCTTCATCACGCAGTTGCTCCCAGCTGGCTTCCTCGCAACCTGGGGTAATCGGGAAAAACAGAGCGTCATTAGCTTTTGCAGCCTTATAATCGCCCGGTGCGTCACCGATCATGAGGATTTTATCCGGTGCATATTTGTCTTTAGCGGCGAATGATAAGTGTTCAGTCTTGGTTCCCATTTCCTGTCCTGCAATTAAGTGCACAAAGTCTTTTAAGTTGTTTTCACTCCATTCCCGTTCAAGGGCTTCTGTGGGTGTCTGAGAGATGACGATACAGTCAGCTTGGGTGTTTGCTTCTAAAAGTGTATCACGAACCAACGGAAAAGGTGGTACTCCATGGACAATGTCCTTAACGGCGGCGTTTACTGCATTACTCCAAGACTGAATGGGAATTAAGAGATCGTTGCCTCGTAATACCTCAGCGTCTAGGGCGGCATTACCTAGTTTGTTCTCTTTTCCCACCCATTTACTAAGCGCTGGGAATGATGGGATTACTGTTTCACGAGATTTAACTTCATCTCGGTTAGATAACAATTCCAATGCAAATATAAGCGCATGGAATCGGTTGCATCCGCGTGTTTTGGAGTAAAGATTAACAAAGACCCAAACCTCTCTAGCGTATTTACTTACGGATTGGAGCCCAAAGTGCTTGATGAACATCGGGGCAAAACACTCCTGATGTTTTATCTCCATTGAATCAAAAACACATCCATCAGAATCAATCCCAATGAAGAATTCCTTTGTCGGAGTGAAATCTCGCAAAGTTTGTGCAGGATCGATCAAAATTTTAAGCGTTGTAGGTTGTTGAAGACACATCCCCACCTCGACCAGTCCAATTGGTGTGGAAAAATTCCCCTCTAGGATGGTCAACGCGTTCGTAAGTATGGGCTCCAAAAAAATCCCTTTGAGCTTGAAGCAGGTTTGCTGGTAGTTGCTCAGTCCGATAACTATCAAAAAATGCTAAGGCGGTACTCATTGCAGGTACAGGGATGCCCCGTTTGGCTGCTACTGCTATTACATTTCGCCATCCTTTTTGGCTTTGGCGAATGGCTTTTTTGAAGAAATTATCCAATAATAAATTTTGGAGGCGTGGATGTTTGTCATATGCATCTTTAATTTTACTGAGAAATACACTGCGAATAATACATCCACCTCTCCACATCAGCGCGATGTTTCCATAGTTTAGCTTCCAACCATATTCCTTTGCAGCCGCTCGCATAAGCATAAATCCTTGGGCATAGCTTACAATTTTAGAGGCATATAAGGCACAGCGAATGTCCTCGATAAACTTGGTTTTGTCTCGAGTGATAACGGGTTTGGGACCGCGGATTTTTGCTGATGCCTTCACTCTGTCCTCTTTTAAAGCAGAAATGCAGCGCGCAAAAACTGCTTCGGCGATCAGTGTCGTGGGCATTCCTAATTCTGCTGAATTGATAACTGTCCATTTTCCGGTTCCTTTTT